>JBKKCW010000064.1:0-6145 GCA_046712485.1 Candidatus Limnocylindrales bacterium | reverse complement strand
CGATCTCGGCCTTCTGGAGGTCCTCCTCGGACTGCACCGCAGAGTCCTTCGTGATCGGACCGTAGCCGGTCAGCCAGTAGCGGTAGCCGGCCGGTGGCGCGATCGCCGCCCGGATGTCGTCGACGGCCGCGACCGAGTCCTCATCGGTCAGGTCGAGCTGGATGGCCACGTATGCGGCATCGCCGGCCCGGCTGATGAATCGACTGTCGCCAGTCTCGGAGTAGCCGATGACGCCGCTGACCCGGGGATCGTCGCCCAGCCCGGCGACGGCCGTCGAGATGGCATCCTGGAAGGCCGGGGACGTCGCGTCTGCACTGGCGTCGTCGGCGCGGAAGAGGGCGATGACGGCGCTCTTGCCGGCCCCGAACTCGGTGTCAAGACGGGCCGAGACATCCGCCGACTCGGACGTCGCATCGAGCCAGCCGCCGGAGCTCAGGACGGACGATGTCTGGGTTGCGAGACCGGCCGCGGCGATCGCCACGACGAGGGCCGCGAGCGCCACGGGGCGACGGAAGCGATAGACGAAGGCTCCCCAACGAGTGAACATTTGGCATCCTCTGGGCGGCGGCTGGTGCAGGCCCAACATAGAGAATGCTCATTCGTTTTGTCAACCAGATATGTTGCGCCAATCGCGAGTGGCGAGTAGATTGTGGGAAGCGACAGTTCGTTTTCAGGAGCCGCATGCCCCGCGTCACCGCCGCCCATGAACAGGAAGTCCGGGATCGGATCGTCACTGCGGCCGTCCGCGTGTTCGGCGACAAAGGCTTTCACAGCGCGACGATCGCGGACGTCTGTCGCGAGAGTGGCTTGTCGGTTGGCGCGATCTACACCTACTTCACGAGCAAGGAAGAGCTCTTCCGGCAGAGCTGCGATCTGATCGCCGCGCGTGGACTCGACGAGCTGGCCGAGCGGCTCGTCCACGCCACCACGACCGCCGAGCGGATGACAATCGCGATCGGGCTGTACATCGAGACGATCGACGAATACGCCGGCGCACCCGGCCAGATCTCCCTGCTCCAGGCCTGGGCGGAGGCGGAACGCGAGCCGAACGTTCGCGCGATGCTCGCGGCGCGGCGGGAGCGGCTGGTCGGAGCGGGCCAGTTCCTGATCCGTCAGGGCATGGCGAGCGGCGAGCTGCCCTCGTGGCTGGACGTCGACGCGGTGACCCGTGGCTTTCTCGGACTGCTCGATGGGTTGCTGCTCCAGCGGGTCGAGGCCGGCGACTCGTACCGCCCAGCGGACCTCCAGCGGCGAGCCAGCGCGATGCTGGAGCTTGTCCTCGCGAGCGCCGGTTCCCCTCGACCGAACCATCCGGAGCCGTCCGTGGCGCACGGCGCCGTGGAACCCGCGGGGGGACCGTCGACCGCGTAGCATCGGCGGATGCCGCACGTCCAGACCGTCCTCGGGCCGATCGACCCGGTGGCGCTTGGTCTCACGCTCCCGCACGAACACACCCAGATTGCGCTCTGGCATATCGAAGGCCGCTGGGATTACTGGCAGTTGACGCGCGACGAGGCGGTGATCCTCGATGAGCTGGCAAAGTTCCGCGCGGTCGGCGGCAGCGCGCTCGTCGACCTGACACTGCCGGGCGTCGGCCGCGATCCGCTGTGGCTCCGCGGCATCGCCGAGGCGTCAGGTCTCCACCTCGTCATGGGCTGTGGCTGGTACCGGGCGGCTCACTACCCTCCGGAAGCGCGGATCGATCGCCGGACCGTCGATGACCTGGCCGACGAGCTTGTCCGTGAATTCGAGTTCGGTGTTGCCGGAACGGGCATCCGACCCGGGATCATCGGCGAGATCGGAACCGACAAACCCTGGGTCTCGGCCCTCGAGGAACGAGTCCACCGGGCCGCTGCTCGCGCCGCGACCCGGACCGGGATGGCGATCACGACGCACTCGGTGATGTCGGCCGTCGGCCTGGCCCAGCTCCGCATCTTCGAGGAGGAACTGATGGATCTCTCTCGAGTTGTCGTGGGTCATGCCGATTCGTACCCGGTTCTCGACCACTGCCTCGAGGTGATCCGCCGCGGCGCGAATCTCGAGTTCGACTTCCTCGGCATGTCCTTCACGCCCGCCGAGCGCCACGGGGAAGGTCGGATCGTGGAGCTCATCTGCGAGCTCCTGGGGCGCGGCCATCCTGATCGCATCCTGTTGAGCCAGGACGTCTGCCACGACTCGCAGCTCACTCGCTACGAAGGCAACGGCTACGCTTACCTCGCGAAGACGTTTCTGCCGCGGCTGCGCGCGGCCGGCGTTACGGAGACCGAGATCGAGACGATGACCATGGACAACCCGCGGCGACTGCTCACGATCGGGTAACGCGACCGGTTCGGTCGCCGCACGCCCGAACCAGCCCCCGGCGAGGGGCAGCTAGCCTTCGAGCGTCGCCTCGACGCTGATCGCCACGTTGCCGATGAGCGCGCGGCTGATCGGGCAGCTGGTCCTTGTCTGTTCGGCAGCGGCGTCGAAGTCCTGGGCTGAAATCCCCGGCACGCGTCCGCGCACTGTCAGGGCGCTCGATACCACGCTCCAGCCCGCCTCGACCTTGTCGAACGTGACCTCCGCGGAGACCTCGAGCCGCTCGGGCGGCGTCCCCGCCCGCACCAGCGTCCCGGACAGGGCCATGGCGAAACACGAGGAATGGGCGGCGGCGACGAGTTCCTCCGGGCTCGTCGTTCCATCCGAGGATTCGGTGCGCGCGGTCCAGCTCACCGGGAGGTCGGAGAAGGCACCCGATGAGATTGCGCTGACGGTGCCCGATCCCGTGGCAAGGGGACCGGACCAGGTGACTTCGGCTCGTCGGACGGCAGCCATGAGGACGCTCCTTAGCTAGGGTTGGCGGCATCCTCCCATACCGCGCCTGAGCCCGCGGCCGCCGACCCCCAGACAGGGTCGAGGGCCGCATGGCCCCACCCGGACAGGTACCAACGCGCCACCGTGACCCTGACCCATAGCCCATACCCCGCGGTCGCCCCTGCCGCGAGGATCGTTCTGTGCCCACCGCCGCTCGCCGTCTCGCCTCCACCCTGTTCGCGGCTCTCATCATGGCTTCGCTCGCAGCGCCGGCCGTGGCCGCCCTGCCGGTCTTCGATGTCACGACCCTGGTCCAGGCGGAAGCCGCCCTTGCCGCGCAGGTCAATGTCGAACGGAAGGGCCAGGGCCTCCTCGACGTGCAGATCGACCCTGACGTGGTCGCCATCGCACGCAAGCGCGCCGAGACCATGGCCGCGGCCGACGTGCTGAGTCACCAGAACCCCGACGGCACCGACGTCTTCGACCAGATCGTCGCCGCGGGGATCCCCTGGTTCGGTGCCGGCGAGGTGATCGTCTGGAACAGCTGGCCGGCCGCCACCGATTCGACCGCGCAGGCGGTGAGTGCCTGGTTTGGCTCGGGGCCGCACCGCAGCATCCTCCTGTCGACCGATTTCAACTACGCCGGCTTTGGCGCCGCGGTCTCGCCGGTCAGCGGCCGGCGCTACTACGCGGGCGTCCTGGTCAAGCGAACCGATCGAACGGCCGCATGGGCGAAGCCCGGAACCACCTCGCAGAAGGTGGTGGACGCGAGCCGTGCGCAGGTCACGGTCCGCTGGACCGGTGGCGATCTGCGCTTGCAGGTCCTGACGGCCGGTCTGCGCGATTACGAAGTGCAGCGCCGCGTGGTTGGCGGGACCTGGCGATCCCTCGGGTATCGAACGACGACGAGCGTGACCGAGACCCTGCCCCGCGCCCGGACGTACGAATACCGGATCCGCGCCCGAGACAAGGTCGGCAACCGGAGCGCCTGGGTGGTCGTCGGCCTCTCAATTTAGAGGCGTCGCCGGGGGCGCTTTCGGTGGACGGCGATGGCGACGGTCCTCGCAGCGACCGCGACCAGGTAGCACCCGTTGCCGGCGCTGCAACGTTCCCGCCACGCGCACGCATGGGTTGGGACGCATGCAGTCATGAGGCGTCGGCGTATCCTTGCCCGGTCACAAATCGCACGGCGGAGGCAGTCCGATGCCCGAGTTCACGGTCAAGGAGGTCCGCCTGCCGGAGCTCCATCTCCCCGAGATCAAGCGCGACGACATCGTCCGTTCGCTATCCGGCGTCAGGCTCCCGGACGTCGACCTGGACAAGGTGCGCAAGGGCACGATCAAGGTACCCGCCGTCACCCTGACCAGTTCTGACGTCGGCAAGCTCCTCGCTGCGGGCGCGGCGGTTACCCGGTTCATCCGCCCGACTCCAAAGCGGCGCTGGCTGGGACGCGGGTTTGGCCGCCGATCCCGGGGCCCCATCGCTCGACTGGTCCAGCCTCGCACGCGCCGGTCGCGTTGGCCGATCGTGTTCCTCGTCGTCGGGACCGTCGCCGTCGGGGCGTGGGCGTTGCTTCGCCGGCCGTCGATCCGCCAGCGCGTCGATGCGATGGCGCAGGACGCCCGCGAGCGGTTCGAGACAATGCGGACTCCCGAAGCTGACTACGATGTCGAGTCGGATGCGCTGCGGACGTCGTCGGGTTTCGACAGCACAGCCTCGAGCGATGCCGAGGGCTTCGTCAACGCGACCGATGACGCCGGAGCAACGATGCCGGGTACAGCGGATGACGTCCCGGCGTTCGAGGAAGCTGGCAGGCCCTCCTGACGAGCGACTCCGCGCGAACCCCCTCTGCCCTGGCGTGACGGATCCCGGTTGGGAGCTGAACCGATCACGCAGCGACCGAGTGGGTCGCCCGCCCGCGATGGCGGCGCGGATCCGGCACGCGCCGATCGGCCTGCAGCCATGTGAACGTTCAATAGAATCGTCCTCGTGGCAGCCTCTCGGGTTCGTGCAACGACCTATTGCAAGCATCCCCGGCGCACGCAATCATTTCGGTCAAGTGCACTGATCAGGGGGAGGGGATCGTGAAGGCGCAGCCCACGGCGCCACGCGGCGCTGACCCGCCGCCAAGCCCAACTCGCGTTGACGCTTCGACCGCAGTCCTCGACGCGTTCCCAAATCCGATCGTCGCGGTCGATTCGAGCGGCACGATCACGTACCTGAACCCGCAGACCGAGGTTGCGTTCGGGTATACGAGGGACGAGCTCCTCGGCGAGCCCATCGAACGGCTGTTGCCGCGGGGTCTCGCCGCTCGCGGCGTCGCCCAGCGCGACCGTCTCCTCGAGCACCCGACGGGACGTCCACACGGCACCGGGATGGAAGTCACCGGCCGCCGGAAGGATGGCCGCGAATTCCCGGTCGAGATCAGCCTCACGCCCGTCGAGCTGCCAGAGGGGCAGCGCGTCTTCGCTCACATCATCGACATCACGGCCCGGAGGGCCGCCGAGGTCCAACGCAACGAGGCCCAGAGGCTGGAGGCGATCGGCCGGCTGGCTGGCGGCATCGCGCATGACTTCAACAACGTCCTGTTTGCCATCAAGGGGTATGCGGAGCTTCTCGGTGAGGACCTCTCGCCGGAGCGGCGGGACCGCCTGGACGCGGATGAGGCACGCCGCAGCGTCGAGGCGATCGGCAACGCGGCCACCCGCGCGGCGACGCTGACCGGTCAGCTCCTGTCGTTCAGCCGTCGCCAGATGGTTCGCCCGGAGATCGTGGGCCTGAACGACGCCATCGCCGGGGCAGAACCCGAGCTCCGCCGGCTTGCCGGCGACACGGTTCGGCTCGAGATCCACCGTGGTGCGGAATCGGGACGACTGCGGGTTGATCGCGGCCAGCTGGACCAGGTCCTGGTCAACCTCGTGATCAACGCCCGGGATGCGATGCCGGCGGGCGGAACGATCACGATCGAATCCCGCAGCGTCGAGCTTGACGAGGCCTACGCGCGCGACCATCTCGAAGTCGATCCGGGGCCCTACGTCTGCCTGGTGGTCACCGACACGGGGGATGGGGTCAGTGAGGAGACGCGCGAGCACATCTTTGAACCGTTCTTCACGACGAAGGAGCACGGGCGCGGGAGCGGTCTCGGCCTGGCGACCACGTACGGGATCGTCCGGCAGTCGGGTGGCCATATCGTGCTCGAAACCGAACCCGGCAAGGGCTCGTCGTTCAAGGTCTACTTCCCGCGGGCGGATGCCCCGGCCGATATCGCCAGGCAGCGGGGCGACGATCACGGCACGGCCGGCCCCGGCAGCATCATGGTCGTCGAGGACGAATTTTCGGTTCGTGAGCTCAC
>JBKKCW010000063.1:0-8441 GCA_046712485.1 Candidatus Limnocylindrales bacterium | reverse complement strand
TATCGTGGGCTTTGCCGTCGTCCGTCTCGTGCTCGATCGCGACGGCCCGTCGTACTGGGTCGATTCGGTCGAAGCGCTGGTTGGGGGGCGGGCGGTCGCGAGCGGTGCGCAGGCGTTCACGCTGTTCCTCTCGTGGGAGGCGTTCCTGGAGTTGCCGTCGTGGCGCTCCCCGCGCCGGATCCTGGAGCTCGCCTGTGTCGCCGTCGCGCCACGGGAAGGGTATCCACCCGCCACCCCGGCCTTCATGGCCGAGGCATTCGCCGCCTTTCGCGACCGCGTGACCTACCTCGACGGGCCGCGTATCCGGCTCTCCGCGTCCGAATTGCGGGCGCGCGCGTCGGCCGGCCGGTCGCTGCGCTATCTGGTGCCGGATGCGGTCGCTGCCTATATCGACGACCATGCCCTGTATCGCAATCCACGGAGGAACGCCGAAACGTGACCGATCCCATCCCCAGCGAGACCCCGCCGAGACCACGAGCCGATGGCCTGCCGAAGCGCGGCGCGACAGCAAGCGCGAACGAGCGGCCCCCACTCGAGCTTGCCCGGCGGATCGTCGAGCTGGCCGAGGACAAGAAGGCCGCCGAGATCGTGCTGCTCGACCTTGGTGAGCTGACCACCATGGCTGACTACTTCGTGATCTGCTCTGGTGGCTCCGAGCGACAGCTCGAGGCGATCGCCAGCGGGATCATCGGCACGCTGCGCGACGAGCGGATCAAGCCGATCGGGCGTGAGGGCACCTCGGCGTCGCACTGGATCCTGATCGATTTCGGATCGGTGATCGTCCACGTCTTCACGCCGCCCGAACGCGATTACTACGGTCTCGAGAAGCATTGGGCCGAGGCGCGGACGATTCTTTCGGTGCAGTGACCGGTCGTTAGGGCCACATGGACCACGATCTGGTACGGGGTGGCGGAGTACGAGCGGGTCATGTCAGGGAATCGGGCGCGCACCTACATTCGGGGCATGTCCAGCGTTCGAGATCGATGCCCCGCATGCAGCCGCCGGCTCATCACCACCCGGTTCGACACGACGTTCCGTCTGCCTGACCGCAGCGAGCGCCTCTGTTTCGGCATCCCAGGCGGCCTGTGCGAGGACTGCTCGCAGCTCTACATCGACCCGGACCTGATCGAGCTCCTGGACCTCGGCGAGGGACGCTGCGTCTTCGCCATCGAGAGCGATCTGGTGGTCCAGGAACAGGCCTGGTCCGCCGCCGACTGACGGCGCCCGTGGACCGCCCAATGCGGGCGTTGCTGACTCCGGTCCTCGCTTACGCACTTCACAGTGCACGCGCTCCGATCCTCCCCGGCGCCTTCGGCTTGGACGCCCACGGGCGCCGGCTTGGCTGAACCGCCCACGGCCCCCGCGCGGTCCCGTGGCGCATGTGTACCGCTGGGTTCTACCGCCCTCGCGCAGCGTGGTCCACCACCCAGAGGCTGAATGCAAGCCGTCGCTGGGCCTCGTCCTGGCCTGAGCCTGGGGCGCCCTTGACCATCGCATCGAGCTCGACCAGGCCGTCGAGCGCGGCGGTCAGCTCGTCCGTCGTCCACAGCCTGGCCTGCCCGGCGAGGGTCTGCGCCCGGAAGTCGCTGTTGATGCCCATTGCCTTGGCCGCCGCGGGCAGCCGTTCACCGCTTCCGATCCGGTCGCCGAGCTCGAGCAGCTCTCGAACCCGCCGATGCAGGACGGCAAGGAGCACGGGTTCGGGTGTGTCGTCCAGGAGACGATCGAGGAGGGCCACGGCCGCGGCGACCCGTCGCTCGCCGACCGCATCGGTGAAACCCCAGACCGAGCCCGGCACCGCTTCGGCGACCAGCGCCTGGACATCCTGGGCCGTGATCGGTGCGGTCCCGCGATAGAGGCCGAGCTTGGCGAGCTCCGTGGACGCGATCCGGGTCAGGTAGCGGCGCTCCACGTCGTTCTGGTCGACGAGCCCGCCGATCCGCTCGGCGAGCGCTCTGGAGGTGCCGGGCGCGAGCTGCAGACCGCGTTCCCTCGCCTCGGCCTCGATCCAGCCTGCCAGTGCGCCCCGTCGCGGCGACTCGAACCGGCGGACGGTGCCGCCGGCTGCCTGGACGGCGTCGACCAGGCGCTTCTGCGAGGGAGCCTTGGCGCCGGACGCTGTCGCATCCAGGATGACAAGCGCGTTCCCAGGCGCGACAAGGGCAAGCGCGGCGAGAAACGCCGAGCGCTGCTCCGTGGACAGCACCAATGGCCCGGGATTGGTCACGACGGCCATGGATCCCCCGCCGAACATTGCCGGCGTGGCGACATGTTCATGCAGGCGGGCGATCTGCTCCGCGGCGCGATTCCGATCGCCGCGGACATCCCAACGCTCTGGCGGTGCCCCGGTTTCGGCGCCGAGGGCGGATCGGAGGCCTTCGACGGCGCGCGACGTGGCGAGCTCATCGTCGCCCCAGTAGTAGGCGATCGGCGTCGTCATCAACCGGCGTGCCCCGGTGAGGCGGTATGCCGTGCGCGCTGGCGCGCTGTCCGAAGGGCAGGGCCGGTCCAGGCGAGTCGCCGGACGTCGGCGGGTTCAACACCCGCTGCCCGGCAGACGTCTGCCTCGAGCCGGCGCGCCCTGGCGCGAACCGCGTCGAAGGTCGCTGCATCCCATTCGGCCACCCCGTTGCCGCTGCCCGTCGGCGGATACCGCCGCCGCCACGAGGCGAACCGAGCGTCCATCGATTCGAGCCGTTGACCCGCGCGCTTGTCGGCGTACGCCACGATCCGCTCCTCGCGCGTGGACAACGCCGCCCATCGACGGAAGCGCTCCGCGTCGGCCAGGCGTGTCACGGGGTGGTTCTCGACGGCCCTCGCGAGCTCGTCGTGGCCCGCGGTCTTCAACCACGCCGCCGATCCCTCACCGTGGGGGAGCGCGTGCGCCGGGTGGTCGGCCGGCAACGCCTTGTCGACGTCGTGCAACAGGGCCGCCGCCTCCACGAGCGGCCGATCGACGAGAATGCCACGGGCGTCGATCCGCGCCGCGAGCCAGCCCGCGACCTCGGCCACGGCGCGCGAATGGCGCAGGAACCAGGGGGCCGGTTCCAGGGAGAGCAGGAGGGAGGCGGCCTCCACCCGCCCGGGAACGGTCATCGATCCGATGGTACCCGACGGTCGCGGTGCGTCCGGTCGCGTGGTGGTCGTCAGGCCAGGAGCGCTCCGTCGGACGGGCTGGTTCACGTTCCGGGACGAGCGCGGTGACTGGGATGGCGCACCGGAACCTGGGGGATGCCACCCCGAGCGTTGACGATTCTGCACGCGCGGGCGTAGGTCGGGGCGTTGGTCGGGGAGCGCGCGCTCCCTCGGTACGAACGGTCATCCCGGCCGCCTCGAAACCGATCACGACCGTGCCATCGCGGTCCGTTCGAAGCACGCGTGAGCCCACGGCGACGAGCCGCTCGAGCGTGGCTCGCGTTGGATGCCCGTACGGATTGCCGGCGCCGGCCGATGCCACGGCAATCTTGGGCCGCACGGCCTCGACGAAGGCCTGCGTGGTGGCCGTCCGGCTGCCATGGTGCGCCACTTTGAGGAAGTCGATGCGTGGTAGGCCGGTGGCAAGCAGCTCCGGGTCGACGCCTTCCTCGACGTCGCCCATCAGCAGGAACCGCCTGTTGCCAACCTGCCCGTCCAGGACGACTGATACGTTGTTGATGGCGGTGCCGCCATCGGGCGGATCGACAGGCACTCGCTCGCGGAGCGGCCACAACACGCGCATGGAGATCTCGTCGATCGTCAGTCGATCGCCGGCGGCGATCCCGGTCCGTTGCGGACGGCCGGCGTCTGAAAGCGCAGCGACCCATGCTGTGTACCCTGGGCCCGGGCCCTGCATCCCGGGCTCCAGCACTCGTCCAACCTCGTACCGATCGAGCAGCAACGCGAGCCCGGCGACGTGATCCTCGTGCGGGTGGGACAGGACGATTGTGTCGATCCGCCGGTCCCACGGCGGGATCCGACGATCGAGGGCGACCAGCAGCCGATCAGGATCGGGGCCGCCGTCGATCAGCAGCCGGCCACCGCGCGAACCCTCGACGAGGATCGCGTCGCCCTGACCGACATCAAGGATCGAGACCCGGGCAACGCCGCCTGGACGCGCGAGCGCCACGGCGCCGACGACTGTAACCGCCAGGAGGAGCGCGACGACCAGAACGCGCTCGAAGGCATGGCGCCGGCCAACGGTTCCGCCCCGGCGGCCCGGCAGCCGTGACCCGTTCGTGCCGGCACGCGCGGCCGGCGCAGCCACCGGCGAGTGATGACCACGACGGGTCGCGCGCCGTCGCCACCAGGTGAACCCGGCAAGTGCCGCGACCGCCAGGCCAGCCGCGACCGTGTCGGATGGGGCTTCCAGGGTGACGCTCGCGAACGGCAGCGACGCCGCTGCCTGCACGATCGCGACCAGGAGCCGGAGCACTGCCCAGCCGGGGGCGGCCAGGATCGCGCCGATCGCGGCCGGCATCCCTGCCGAAACCGCCACGGCCGCGCCCAAGGCCACGAGTCCGACCGCCATGGCCGGGGCCACGAGCGGGACGACGGCGAGGTTGACGAGCGGCGACAACAGCGCCAACCGCCCGAACGAGGCCAGCACGATCGGCAATGTCGCCGCCTGGGCAGCCAACGACACGCCGAGACTCTCGGCAAGCCAGCGGGGGACATGGCCGCGGCCAACCCGCTCGATCCACGCCGCGATCGGCGTTGCCCACGCGATCAAACCGGCTGTGGCGAGGGACGAAAGCTGAAAGCCCGCGTCGCTGATCAGCGCCGGATCGCTCAGGAGCAGCAACGTCGCGGCCCAGCCCAGTGCTGCCGCGGCGCGGCCCGCCCGGCCGCTCTCGCGCGCCAGGAGCACGACCCCGGCCATCGCCGCCGCCCGAACGACGGATGCCGACGCGCCCGCGAATGCCACGTACCCGACGATCGCGAGGATCGTGACGACCGAGCGGCGGCGGCGCCCGAGACGGCCCGCCATGGCGCCGATTGCCGCGGCGACGATGGCGATGTTCCATCCGCTGATGGCCACGACGTGGCTCACGCCGGCTGTCGTGAAGGCCGCCGCGAGCTCGCGATCGACTCGGTCGCGAAGCCCGATCAGGATGCCTGCCGCCAAACCGGCTTCGGGCTCTGGCAGCACCCGCGTCAGCGCATCGGCTGCGCCACGGCGGACGCGTTCGAGCTGCCCACCCAGGTCGGCCGGTGCGGGCGCGACCTCCATGGATCGGGCGGTGATCGTCCCGACGGCCCCGATCCGCGCGAGATACTCGCCATAGGGCGATGCCGGCCGCGGCCGGATCGTCCCGTCAAGGACGACCCGGTCGCCGGGGATGACCGGCGGGTAGCGCGGCAGCGTGGCCGCCACCAGGAACGCCGGTCGCGCACCCTCCGGCGTTGCAAGGGTCGCCGCCTGATGACCGCCCCGAGGCGACCCGGTGGCCACCACGACGAGCGACCATGGACCCTCGCCCGGTGGCGGATCGTTCATCGCCGCCGCGTCGGAGGGCAGGAGCGTCAGCCGGGCGACGATCAACCCGGCGCCGATCACGACCGGCCAGGCTGCCCGGAGCCGCCGATCCGGACGCACCGTTTCCAGCACGAGCAGAACCGCCATGGCCAGGGCGATGGCGGCTCCCACATGATTGGCTGCCACCTGCTGGGACGCCAGCGCGGCCGAGATTGCGCCGATTGCAAGGCGCGCACTCCGACCCATCTCAGCGGACCGTCACGAGGTCCTTGACCTTCTCGTACGTCTTCTCGCCGAGCAGGCCACGCGCCCGCAGGTCCGTGACTGCCGCGAAGGCTTGCTCATCGCGCGAGGTCAGAATCTTGGCTGCCGTGACGGGTCCGATACCGGGCAGCGCCTCCAACTCCGCGGACGTCGCGCTATTGAGGTCGAGCGGACCGGCATGCGACCCATTCGATGCGCCACCGGATCTCGGCGTCAGGCCGCCTGCGGGCGCCTGACCCGCAGCAACTTGGTCGTCGCGTGACGGCACGCGAACCTGGTCGCCATCATGGAGCGGCGCAGCGAGGTTCAGTTCGCGGCTCGCCCGATCCGCGTCGACGCGCGAGCCATAGCCTCCCGCGGCGTCCACGAGGTCACCGACGCGAGAACCCGGCGGCATTCGGAAGACACCGGGCCGTTCGATGGCACCCACGATCTCCACGACAAGATCTGGCGTGCCGGACGGCGCGCCGGGATCAACGACGCCGGCCAACCCGACAGGCTCGATCGAACCGAGCGGCGTCCCACCATCGACCAGGACCGTGCCGTTCGCGCCCGCGCCAAATGCCAGGACGAACGCGAGCAGCGCCAGGACGATCACGCCGCCACCGATCATCACCGCGGTCAGCGGCACGAAGCGACCGGAGGCCGGCGCGGTGGACGGCGACGAGCCAGTCGCCGGTCGTTCGCCCGTGTCCTCGAGCGCGCGCCAGGGTGTCGCGGATGGATCCACCATCGACCTCCTCGGCGGGAGGATTGGTCTTGCGACGTCGGAATCACGCGACGTCTCGCCACGTAGGGGGCACTACCGACGTGGCGGAGACGTCGACTCGAACCGTAGCGATGGCCGCTTAGCTGCGACTTACGTGAAGAAGCCTCCCTGTTGGCGGTTGCCGACAGTACCAACGGGTCGTGGGGAGGATCGGCCGCCGCCGGTACGGTGCCGCATATGCAATCGACGGGGGTGCTGATCGGGCTCGGCGCGATCGTTCTTGTCGGGCTGGGCGTCACCACTGGAAACGCGCTCATCACGGCGTTCCGGGATGGGGGCGGTCTGACCGCCTCCGTGGTGCTGTGCGTCGGCGCCTTCGTGGCCGCGATCGCGCTCACCATCTTGTCGATCGGCCGCCTCCGCGCGCTGATCCTGGTTGCCGAGCGCCTGGGCAACGGCGAGCTCGACGCGACGGTCCCTCGGCCGGGGCGCGGTCTGCTCGGCCGGCTCGAGCGTTCGATCAATGACGTCTCCGCCAAGCTCACCGAGACCCACAACGCAGCGACGACCGATCTCCTGACCCAGGTCTCCAACCGCGGCACGATCCTGTCCACGCTCTTCACCGAAGTCGACCGGGCGGTTCGCCACGCTCGCCCACTATCGGTCGCCTTCGTCGACCTCGATCACTTCAAGGTGATCAACGACACCCACGGGCACCAGGTTGGGGACGTGGTGCTGCGCGGCGTGGCCAGCCTGTTCAAGCAGAGCCTCCGCCAGAGCGACGCGGTTGGTCGGTATGGCGGCGAGGAGTTCATGATCGTCCTGCCCGAGACCGGGCCCGAAGATGCCGCCCAGGTTGCGGAGAAGCTCCGGCTCCTCGTCCAGCGCCATGTCTTCGCGATCAGCGACGGCGTCAGGCTCAATGTCACGATCTCGATCGGCATCGCCGGCGGCCAGGGCAAGTCCCTCCGTGCCGAGTCGCTGGTGCGCGACGCCGACCATGCGATGTACTCGGCAAAGTCGCTCGGCCGCAACCAGACCTACGTCTTCGCCGAGCCAAACGACGACGCTCGCGTGCCAAGTGCGCCGATCTCGGCCGCGGGCCGCGCCCGGGCCATGGAGGTCGCGGCCGTCGCCCGCCAGGCGACCGAAGCCGCGCTGAGCGACGTCATCGCGCCGCTCCCGCATTACCGCGGACGACCGTCCATCCTCATCGCGACGATCGGGGTGGCCATTGGCAACGACCTTGGGTTGCCGGCGAACGAGATCGAGCGGATCCGGGTCGCCGCACTCCTCCACGACATCGGCAAGGTCGCTGTGCCCGCACAGATCCTGGAGAAGCCGAGCGCCCTCTCGACGAGCGAGTGGGAAGCCGTCAAGCAGCACCCGCGGATCGGCCAGGTCATCCTCGACGAGGCAGGTGGGCTGCACGAGGCGGGCAAGATCATCCTGCACCACCACGAACGGTTTGGCGGTCACGGCTATCCGCACGGCCTGCGCGGTCGTGACATCCCGCTGGGATCGCGGATCGTCTCCGTCGCCGACGCCTATGACGCGATGATCCAGGACCGTCCCTACAAGCGGGCGATAAGCCACGACGAGGCGTTGTATGAGCTCCAGCGGCACGCGTCGACGCAGTTCGACCCGGATCTGGTCGAGGTCTTCAGCCGGCTGTATGGGAGCCGTGCCCCCATGGCGGATCGGGGACTGATCACGAGGCCGATCCCGATCCGGCTCCGACCGAGGGCGGAAAAGCGCGCCACGGCCTGACCGGCGGCGCCACAATGGCGCCGTGATCGATGCCCGGTTCGGCCACCTCAACCTCATCGCTCGAGACTGGCGCGCGCTGGCCGACTTCTACGAGCGCGTGTTCGGTTGTACGCCCGTCCCGCCCGAACGGAATCTGTCGGGGCCGGACCTGTCGGCTGCCACCGGGGTCCCGAACGCCGCCCTGCGGGGTGTCCACCTTCGCCTGCCCGGGGGTGGACCGACTGGCCCGACGCTCGAGATCTT
>JBKKCW010000062.1:0-3541 GCA_046712485.1 Candidatus Limnocylindrales bacterium | reverse complement strand
CTCGCGGTCCGGGTGCCGGAGCGCGTCCGCACACTCCTGGTGGCCTCGATCACGCCGGAACGCGAACCGCGTGCGAGCGTGGCCCGACGCCTGCTCGACCCAGACCGGATCGAGCGCGACGACCCGGCCTGGGCGGCGCAGCAGGCTCGACGGCACGATCGGACCCAGGGCCGCGAAACCTGGCGGAGGCTTCTCCCGGCAATCGCGGCGGACGTGGCCGTGCAGCCGCTGCTCAGCGCGGCAGAGCTCCATGCGATCTCCCCGCCGACCCTCGCAATCTGCGGCGATCGCGATCCTCTCGCGCCCGTGGACCAGGTTGGCCGCCTCGCACGCCAGGTACGTAACGGACATCTCCTCGTGGTGCCCGATTGCGGGCACGAAGTCCTGTCAGATGGCGCGGGAATCGTCAACCAGGCCCTCGAACGGTTCTATCGTTCTCCCGAACCAATCGTCCGCCAGCGCGTCGAACGACAGTCGGAGGTGTCCAGATGACCACGTTGCTCGTCCTCTACCGGCGACCGGACGGCGGCGCGCCCGCGCAGGAAACGTTCGAGCGCCGGTATGCGACCGAACACCTGCCGCTCGTGGCGACGACGCCGGGCCTCCGCGAGACCAGGGTCCAGCGGGTCGTCACCGCGCTCGGCGGCGAGACCGATCTGATCCTGGCGACGTCCATGCGCTTCGACGACCGTGCCAGCCTCGATGCCGGGCTGGCTTCCGATGGCATGCGAGCCGCCGGGCGCAACCTTCGCGAGATCGCCCCGGGGCTCGCGACCTTCCTGGTCCTCGAAGATGCGTCCGAATTCAGCACCGGCGCTTCCCCGGCCGTGGATACTGTCGAGACCACCACCGAGGGACCTTCGTGACGATGGCCGCACCGCCACGCGATCCGCGATCCGGCGATCCCCGCAGAGACACGTCGTTCATTCGAGTCGCCTACCCGGCGCCGGCGCCAGCCTCGAGGGGTCCCGCATCGCCGCTGGCCGGAGTCGCGCTCGTCACGCTCGATCGCCCCGACGCGCTCAACGCGTTGAGCTTCGATCTGCTCGATGAGCTTGCCGATGCACTCGAGGCGCTGGATCGGGATGCCAGCTGTCGCGCGATCGTGATCACGGGCTCAGGGACGCGGGCCTTCGCCGCGGGCGCCGACATCCTCGAGCTCGCGGGGCAGACCTCGGCATCCCTGCACGCGGAAGGCCGGTTTGGCGCCTGGCACCGCATCGCGGCAATTGGGCTGCCGGTGATCGCGGCCGTTCGCGGGGTGGCCCTGGGAGGTGGCTGCGAATTGGCCATGACCTGCGACATGATCGTTGCAGCGGAGGACGCGACGTTTGGCCAACCCGAGATCCGCCTGGGCGTCATGCCGGGTGCGGGTGGCACCCAACGGCTCACCCGGGCCATCGGCAAGGCAAGGGCCATGGCCATGATCCTGACCGGCGATACGATCGGCGCCGCGCGGGCCGAGGCCATGGGTCTCGTCACGCGGGTCGTCCCGACCGAGGCGACCGTGGACGTGGCACTCGAGCTCGCCTCGCGCATCGCGACGCTCCCACCTATTGCCGTCCGGGCGGCCAAGGCCGCGATCCTCGTGGCCAGCGAAGCACCGCTGCACGACGGGTTGGCGGCCGAACGCGATGCGTTCTTCGCGTTGTTCGATACGGCGGACCAATCAGAGGGCATGGCCGCATTCGCCGAGAAGCGCCCGCCGAAGTGGTCGGGTCGATGACCGCGCAGGACCGAGAAGGAGCAGGCATGGACATGGACCTGGGCGGTAGCGACGTCGGTCGCGACCTCGGGCGCGAGCTTGGTGACGCCCCGCCAGCGACGATCCGCGACACGCCGCCCGACTACTTCGCCCCGATCGACGCGAGCGCACCCGTCAGCGGTCACGTCCCGCCACCCGAGTCGTCGGTCTCGATCGCCGAGTCGCCGGAGCATGACTGGGAGACCGCACGTGCGCTTGTGTTCCCTGCATTCCGACCGGTCGGGACGCAGGGTCTGGCGGTCGAGTCGTTCAACCGCGAGGCATTGGCCGGGCACAGCGGGCAGAGTCACGCCCAGCCGCTGCTTGATCAGGGCGTCGCCGGCCTCCCCGTCGTCTACACGATGGATGCCGGTGGCTTCGACATCGTGGTCAACGGCGACCACCTCCTGTCATGGGGCGTCGAGCCGGCCGACGTCCAGGACGCGGCCATCCGGAACCTGGCCACCTGGTCGGACAGTGCGGACTGGGTCGTCGAGGAATCCGGGGCGCGTCGCCTGGTCAGCTCGCAGACAGGGGACGGCTGGGACGCCGCACGCATACTGCTGCCCGAGACCCTTCAGCGGCTGGCGGCCGAGCTCGCTGCGTATGGGCGGATCCTCATCGGGCTTCCGGAGCGGCACCTCCTCACCGCCGGCTCGCTCAGTCCGGGCGACGAGGAATTCGCCGCGCTGTTTGCCGACTTCGTCATCGAGCAGTCCGGTGGAGCTGACGAACCGATCGACCGCCGCGTCTTCGAGCTCGTCGATGGGCGTCTCGTCGAGTTCGTCGGACCAGACGCCGCTCGCTGATGAGCGAAGTTCGGGCAGCCCCGACCTTCGACTCGATCCGCCTCGACATCGACGACGCGATCGCCACGATCACCCTTGACCGGCCCGAGGCCCTCAACGCCCTGACCGTGGCTATGAAGGGGGATCTGCTGGCGGCGTTTCGTGCCGTCGCCCGTGATCGGACGGTGCGGGCTGTTGTCCTGACCGGTGCCGGTCGCGCCTTCTGTGCGGGCCAGGATCTCAAGGAACGGCTCCAGCCCGATGCGGCTCCACTTGCGGTTGAACTTCGTGAGCGGTATAACCCGATCATCCGGGCGATGCGTTCACTGGACCAGCCCATCGTCGGGGCGATCAACGGAGTCGCTGCGGGCGCGGGTGCTTCGCTGGCATTTGCCTGCGACATCAGGTTCGCTGCAGAGGGCGCATCGTTTCTGCTGGCATTCGGCCGGATCGGCCTCGTACCGGACAGCGGAGCCACGTGGCTGTTGCCTCGGCTGGTTGGTCAGGCCAAGGCCGCGGAGCTCGCCTTGCTCGGTGACTCGCTGTCGGCCGCGGACGCCGAACGCTTCGGGCTCGTGGCCCGTGTCGTGACCGTGGAGCGGCTCGCGGACATGGCTCGAGACGCCGCGGTGCGGCTCGCCGGGCTTGCGCCGCGTGCGCTCGCGCTGACAAAACGAGCAATGCAGCGCAGCTGGACCGTGGACCTCGATGACGCGCTCGATGACGAGGCACTTCGGCAGGGAATCGCGGGTGCGACGACGGATCACGCCGAGGGCCTGGCGGCGTTCCTGGAGAAGCGGCCGCCGCGGTTCACCGGGGAGTAGCCCCGGGGTGCGACCGAACCCTGCCACTCGTCGTCCTGGTGACAATTGGGCAAGATTCCGCGGCTGCCAGGGCCGGATAGACCGCCCATCTCGGCGGAGCGCGCCCCGAGCCACGCTTGGACCGAGGCTGCAGCCCAGGTCCAACTCAACGCAGCGTCGCCTCGAGTGAGCCGACTGGTCACCAC
>JBKKCW010000061.1:0-9984 GCA_046712485.1 Candidatus Limnocylindrales bacterium | reverse complement strand
TGGTCAGTTGGTGCTCAGCGGCTGTGACGTGTCGGCCATCCAGCGCGCTCTCGGCTGACCGAGGGCGCTCGAGCGGCGGAGGCGATCATGGTGAGCTGGCTCGACGTGCCGGACGCGCGGCCGTAGTCGTTTACGAGACAGCGCTGTAGGCTGTGCGTCGAGGGCCGAATCAGGGAGTACGGTGTGCTCCTTAAGCATGATCGGCGGGGAGTAGCGTAGCCTGGCAACGCACGTGCTTTGGGAGCACGAGATCGCGGGTTCAAATCCCGCCTCCCCGACCAACCCCGTCCGCCGCGATCGCCGATCGAGCGCGATCACGAAGCCGCGGACCCCGCCCGCCAACTGGAGATCACCGTGGCAGACGTCCCTGATTTCTTCGCCGATGGGTTCTCGATCACCGTCGGGCCGTTCGGTGTGACCGTCACCTTTCAACTCACGCAGCCCACACTCGAGCCGGGCCCACACGTCGATCCGGGCGCCATCGTCGCGAGAGCGAGGATGACACCAGCGCTTGCCACCGCCCTGGCACAGGCGCTGGGTGACGTGGCCGCCCAGCAGTCGAACATCCAGCAGACGGAAACGCGGGTCAAGCATTAACGTTTCCGCCGGCCCGGCCGTCAGCAGCCCCTTTAACCGATGCGTGCTACGGTGGGTGCTTGCCGCACTGTGCGGCGAAGCTTCGCGTGGTCGTCCTCTTCTCGAACGGACCCGTGCGCTGTGCAATCCGAGTTTCGGGAATACAGGAGGTCAACATGGCCACCGGTACCATCAAGAAGGTCGTCTCGGACCGCGGTTTCGGCTTCATCGCCGCCGAGGATGCGAAGGAGTACTTCTTCCATCGCGACGGTCTCGATGCTTCGCTCAACTTCGATCGTCTGATCGGAGGCGAGAAGGTCGAGTTCGATGTCGAGTCGAGCCCGAAGGGTCCTCGCGCCACCAAGGTGCGCGCGGCCTGACCGCAACCTCGAGGCCGTCTTCGGACGGGCCTCGTCTTGATTCTCGGAGCGTTTCGATGCCCAGCGAACCGACGGTTCGCGAGATGCGGCTCGTGGTGACGGCAACCGATTACGCAGAGGCCGTCCGTTTCTATCGCGACGTCCTCGGGCTTCCCGAGCGCGAGTCGTTCTCGTCTTCTGACGGCCAGGTCGTCATCCTCGAAGCCGGTCGGGCGACCCTCGAGATCGCCGACCCCGCTCAGGCAGAGTTCATCGATCGAGTGGAAGTCGGCCGGCGCGTTGCGGGACACATCCGCGTCGCCTTCGAGGTCGCCGACTCCGCGGCAATGGCCCGGACGCTTGCGGAGCAAGGTGCCACGATCCTGGCCGACGCGACGCTCACCCCGTGGCAGAACCTCAACGCTCGGCTCGAAGCGCCCGCCGGTCTCCAGCTGACGCTGTTTTCCGAAGCGTCGCCGTCATCCCTTGATTTGGCCTAGTGCGAGCGGGCCCTCGGTGGCCGGTTCGGTCACGGGTCGCCCGAAGCAGCGGCGGAGCGGGTCATCGTCCGTCGGTTCGGTCACCCGGCGCCCAAAGCAGCGGTGGAGCGGGTCCTGCCTGGCCGGTTCGGTCAGCGGGAGCGGTCGGCAAGCCAGGGACCGGTCATGCCCGCACAGTCACCGAGACGATCGACACGACCGCGAATGCCCCGATCAGGAGCCCCGACGCGATGTTGATGCGCCGGATCCAGAGCGTCGTGATGCGCGTCCGCACGATCGATACGATCGAGGTCAGGACCACCCACCAGGCTGTCGACCCGAGCAGAACCCCCACCGTGATCAGGACCGACCCGACCGTGTCGCCACCGGCCACCCCGAGACCGGCAAAGAGCGCTCCGAACGACAGGATCGTCATCGGGTTCGTGAGGGTCAGACCGAGGATCGAGAGGTAGGCGCCGGCGAGCCCACCCCGGCGGGGTGGCGCCGTCGCCGGATCGTGCGGGTCCGCCCGAACTGTCTTCCACGCCAACCAGAGCAGGAAGCCGCCGCCGGCGAGACCGAGAGCTGGACGCGCGTCCACGAGCACCTGGGTGATGGCGGTCAGGCCGAACGCCGCGATCGCCCCATACATGCCATCCGCGGTTGCGACACCGAGACCGGACACGAGGCCGACGATGCGGCCCTCGGCCAGCGTCCGACGGATGACGAGGAGACTGACGGGGCCCACCGCTGCCGCGATGGTGAACCCGAGCACGAAGCCACGGAGCGCGAGCGCGGGATCCACTGGATCTTCCTTCCAGACGGTTCGGAAATGAAACGACGCCCTCGGCGCGTTGCCGGGGCGTCACTCGCTTCAGGCCGACGGCGCCACGAAGGCGCGCGACGTCAGGTCGAGGCAGCCCGCTGGGGCCCTCGCTGCGCTCGGCGGGTGAAACGATGCGTCGCGTGCATGTGGCGAGCAGGGTGACGGTGGCCAACCCAAGCTGTCAACGCTGTTGTGCAGACACGTGAGCATCCCACCGTCTGTGCTGTCGGAGGTTCACGAGGGGCGTCGTCGGTGGGTTGGAACGGGGCGGGGCCAATTGACGCCGTGCCACGCCCGCTCGCCACGACGTGCCCGGGATCGGTACGCTTGCCCGATGAACACGACGACGTCCGCTCGACCGCTCAAGGTCGGCATCCAGCTTCCCGAAGTCGAACGTGAGGTGCGTTGGCCCGAGGTGCTCGACATGGTCCGCGCCATCGAGGATCTCGGCTTCGATTCGATCTGGCTGGGCGAGCATCTGCTGTACCGATTCCCGGACGCTGCGCCGCGTGGCCCGTGGGAGGCATGGTCGTCGATGGCCGCGGTCGCGGCCGTCACGTCGCGGGTCGCGTTCGGGCCGCTCGTCGCGTGCACCAACTTCCACAACCCGGCCCTCCTGGCAAAGCAGGCCACGACGATCGACGAGATCAGTGGCGGACGCCTGATCCTGGGTCTCGGGGCCGGCTGGAACGAGCCGGAGTTCCGCGCGTTTGGCTTCCCGTACGACCACCGGGTTGATCGGTTCGAGGAGGCCTTCACGATCATCCGGACGCTTCTGCGCGACGGCGCCATCGATTTCGACGGCCGTTGGTATCAGGTCCGCGACTGCGAGCTCCTGCCGCGCGGCCCCCGTCCTGGCGGGCCGCCGCTGATGGTCGGCTCGAATGGCCCGCGGATGCTGCGGGCCACCGTTCCATACGTCGCTTCCTGGAATAGCTGGTTCTCCGACACGGGCAACCGCCCGGACGGCGTGCCCGCGCTCCGAGGGATCGTGGATGCGGCATGCCGCGACGTGGGTCGCGACCCGGGAGACCGGGAACGAACGGTCGCCATCCTCGTCGGGCTGTCCGGCGGTGCTGGCCGCCTCCAGGGCGCCTACACGGAGGAAGCACCGGAGCCGCTGACCGGCAGTCCGGCCGAGATGGCGCAGGTCCTGCGCGGCTATGTCGCCGAAGGCATCAGTCACATCCAGCTCGTGCTCGACCCGATCACCGTCGCGTCCATCGAGGCCATCGAGCCCGTGCTCCGTGAGCTCGAGCGCGCCTGACGCACTACCGCCACGGCGCCAGCCACAAACACCTCGGCGCGGGCCCAAGCCCGTGCTAGCATCCGTCCGCGATGCAGTTGCGGCCATGAGCCTTCCCGCGCGGTCCACGGCGCGGTCGCGGCCGGCCGCTGGACGTGGCGGCGAAGAGGTCTCGGCGCTCGACAAGCGCATCATCGAGCACCTGCAGACAGACGGACGGCGCCCATTCACGCAGATCGCCGGTGATCTCGGGGTGTCCGAGGCCGCGGTCCGCGCTCGCACCAATCGCCTCATCGAGCGGGGCATTCTGCAGGTCGTTGGCGTGACGGACCCGCTCAAGCTCGGGTTCCAGCAGATGGCCATGATCGGGATCCGCTGCGAGAGCGACAAGCTGATCGAGGTGTCGGAGAGCCTCGCCGAGATGCCGGAGGTCGACTACGTGGTGATCACCGCCGGCACGTACGACCTGCTCATCGAGACCGTGTGCGAGGACAACGAGGCGCTCCTGGTCTTCCTGGCCGAGCGGCTTCGCGCGATCAAGGGTGTGCGAGAAACCGAGACGTTCGTCTACCTGCGACTGGTCAAGCAGACCTACCAGTACGGCACGCGCTGAGCGTCGAAGCGTTGACGCATCGCACCGACATGGGCACCGGGTGCGCCGCTTTCGGCGTCTCACCGTCTAAGATGCACCGACTACGGGCGCGCGGTCGCCAGACACAACTCGGGGAGCGCTGAGAATGCCGGTCGAGCCGGTCCTGATTCTCATTGTCGCCGCGATCGCCGTGAACCTCGTCCTGATGGCGTTCGTTGTCATCCCGCCGATTCGCGAGCGGTCGGGTCGGTTGGCGCGCGGCATCGGGGCCACGACGGAGCCGGTGGATCGAGTCGCGACGCGGGCCGCCGTCGTCGGCGGGCTTGTCGGGATGGGTGGCGAGGATGGCGCGGCGGACACGTCCTACGATCGGATCGTCCGCATCGTCGCCTGGGTCTTCCTGCTCAGCACGACCGCGATCGTCGCCGCCACGGGTCTGTGGGCGGACACGCAGCCGGCGATCCTGATCCTGCTCGCGTTCGGCGGCATGTTCGTGCTCGTCGTCCACGATCTCCTGCCGAGCGACGTGCTCGGGCCGGCCAAGTTCGTCGTGGAGGGATCGGTCGCGATCACGGTGGCGACCCTGTTGGTGGCCTTGACGGGCGGCGTCGCGAGCCCATTCTTCTTTGTCTTCCCCTTGATCGTCGGCGGCGCCGCACTCGTCGTCACCTCGAGCATCACGGTCGTGCTCACCGGCGGCGCCTCGCTCGGCTATGTCCTGGCTGTCCTTGCCGGCTCGACGGGTGGGTCGCTCGGACCGGCGACGGCGGCCACGGTCGGCGTCAACCTGACCGCGCTGATCCTGCTGGCCTATGCCGCGATGGTCATCGCGCGCGAGCAGCGGCGGACCCGCGACGCGGCCATCCGGCTGTCGACGGTGGACGCGCTGACAGGGCTCTTCAACCGGAGCTTCTTCTTCGCGGCGGTCGGTCGCGAGATCGCCCGGTGCGCCCGCTCTGGTCGCGGGTTCTGCCTCCTGATGATGGACCTCGACGATCTCAAGACGATCAATGACAAGCTGGGACACTTCCAGGGCGACCGGGTCCTGCGCGGCGTGGGCGAGGTGATCGCCGATGGTGTCCGCCGGATCGACACCGCGGCCCGCTATGGCGGCGACGAGTTCGTGGTGCTCCTCCCTGAAACGGACCCAACTGGCGCGTTCGTGCTTGCCGAGAAGATCCGGCTTGGTGTCCACGAGATCGGTATCGATCTGCCCGACCTGGCGCACCCGTCGATCTCGGTCGGCGTCGTCAGCTACCCGGGCGACGGGCGGACGGCCGATGAGCTGATGATCAGCGCCGACAATGCGATGTATGCCTCCAAGCGCGCCGGCAAGGACCGCGTGACCGGGGTGTCCGTGCCCGTCCACGACGACCGAGGCCGTCAGGGCTCGCGCGGCGGAGCCAATGGGGCGGCCGTGGACGGGTCCGGTGTAGCATCGCCGTCGTGAGCGACGGAGCCGGGAGACCGAACCAGGGATCACCAAACGCAGGCCGCGGGGGCCGAGGCTTCTCCGGGGGCCGAGGCTTCTCGACGCGAGCCATCGCCGCCGCCTCGCGCGCGCCGCGCCTCGGGCAGGACGTCGAGGACCTGCAGGCCGATTTCGGGACCGCTCTGGCGGCCATCGCGTCCGGTGCACCGGACGTGGACCGCGCGTCCGTCGCGGCCTTCGGCGGGACCTAGGAGCCCGTCATCGCCACACCGGCTGCGGTCTCGGCGGCCTCCATGCGGCCAGCCGGGCTGCCCCTGCCCGCGCGCCTGGGCCGTGGGCTCTGGCGCCTGCTGACATCGGTCGACTTCGCGGTCGCCCAGATCATCGTCCTGGCCCTGCTCGCCGTCGTCGGGATGACGATCCGCCAGATGCCGGATTTCGCGTTTCGCTCCGCCTCCGATTACGCGACAGCGCTCGAAGACATCCATGCGCGTTACGACCCGGTTCTGGGAGCCGGCCTTGTCGACGTCCTCGAGCGTCTGAGTGCCTTCTCGATCTTTCGGTCTGTGTGGTTCAGCGCCGGGCTGACGATCCTGGTCATCTCGATCGTGGTGTGCACCCTCGATCGCACGCCCAGGCTGTGGCGTGGCGTCCGCGACATTCGAGTCGACCAACCCGAACCGTTCTTCGATCCCCGGCTTCCCGATCGGGCGGCAATGTCCGACGTCCCGATCGAGGGTGTACGGTCCGTCCTGCGCCGTAACGGGTTCCGCATCCGGGAGGCCGCCGCGGCCGATGGCGCTCGCTTCGTCTACGGCGACCGCCATCAATACACGAAGCTGGCCACGCTCCTCACCCACGCCGGTCTCGTCACGTTCCTGATCGCCGCCGCGGTGACCTCTCGCCTGGGAGACGAGCAGGGTCTGGTTGTGCCCGAGAGCTCGTCCCTGACCGTCCAGCCGATCGGGACTCCGGGCCTCCTCCTTGTCAAGAACCTCGATTTCGAGGCACCGGGGTTCGAGACGGGCCAGGCCACGGATTTCACGACCGATCTGGCTGTCTACCAGGATGGCCGGGAGATCGCCCGCAAGACGATTCGGGTCAACGATCCGCTGTCGGTCGCCGGATACACGTTTCACCAGAACGGCTTCGGGCCGGCCCCGTACCTTGTCGTTCGCGACGAATCTGGCGCACCGCTGTGGGACGGCCAGGTCCCGCTCACCGATTCGGCGGGCGGGCTGCCATACGGGATCCTGTCCGTACCCGGCCGCGATCTCGGCCTGCAACTGTTGCTGGACCGTGCCGCAGACGGGCGCGGGCTCGTCATTGCGCTCCCGTACCGGGTCGTCGGAACCGATGCCGCAGGTCAGCCGATCCCGGAGAACTACGCGCCGGTCCGGCTGTTCCGGGGCGAGCGACGAGCCTCGGCCGATCTCGGCGTCTCGGTCGAGCTCGCCGGCTTTGGCGAGTACACCCTGCTCATCGCCAAGAAGGATCCTGGCCAGGGGCTGGTCTGGCTCGCGTTCGGGCTGCTGATCGCCGGCATCACGATTACCTTCTACCTGCCGCGCCGTCGCGTATGGACGCGGCTCACGCCCGACGGCAAGCTCGGGATCGTGTGGCGGTCGGACCGCTACATCGACGTCGAGCGGGAGTTCGGCCGGATGCTCGACCAGCTCGTCGTCGCGCGGCGCCCAGCCTAGGCCACCTCGCCGACCCCAGATCAGACGTGGGGCAGGGAGAATCTTGCAGGAGGCACAACCCTTGGGGGCGACCATCGGCGCTGAACCGCAACCTGTGCCACTGCTATCGTTGCCCTGCCGGTACCTGGCCGACTGTGCCGCGCTGCACACCGGCCGGCCGTCCTCATGAATCTGGGGATCGGGATCACCGCCGGAGGAGACCCATGACTGCTCGACAGACCGCCATCTCGGCTATTGCCGCCCACCGGGTCGCCAAGACCCAGGACTATCTCGAAAGCGCCGGCGCCGACATCTACGGCCAGTACGTCTTCGACGAGTCAGCCCAGCGCCAGTACCTCGCCAAGCCGATCTTCGCCAAGCTGCGCCGGACCAGCCAGGGACAGGAGCCGTTCGACCCGGCGATCGTGGACGCCGTGGCACACGCGGTCAAGGAATGGGCGTTGGCGCAGGGTGCCACCCATTACACGCACTGGTTCGTGCCAATGACCGGCTCTACCGCCGAGAAGCACGACTCGTTCCTCAGCCCGACCGGCGACGGCAAAAGCATCGCCGAGTTCTCGGGCCGGAACCTCGTCCAAGGTGAGCCAGACGCGAGCTCGTTCCCATCGGGTGGCATTCGGGCGACGTTCGAAGCGCGTGGGTACACGGCCTGGGACGTCACCTCGCCGATCTTCCTGCAGGTCGAGCCGAACGGCGTCACGCTGACGATCCCGACCGCCTACGTCTCGTTCACGGGCGAGGCACTCGACTACAAGATCCCGCTCCTTCGCTCCCAGGAGGCGCTCGGCACGCAGGCCCTCCGCGTCCTTCGCTGGTTCGGCAACAAGAGCGCGGAGCGGGTCTTCACGAACATCGGTCCTGAACAGGAGTATTTCCTCGTCGATCGCCGGCTGGCCGAGCAGCGACCCGACCTGCTGCTCACTGGCCGGACGCTCTTCGGCACGCCGCCACCCAAGGGCCAGGAGCTCGAGGATCAGTACTTCGGCCCGATCCGCGAGCGGATCCTTGCGTTCATGATGGATCTCGATCGCGAGCTGTGGCGCCTGGGCATCCCGGCCAAGACACGCCACAACGTGGTCGCTCCCGGGCAGTTCGAGATGGCGCCCGTGTACGAGCCGACGTCTGTCGGCTCCGACCACAACATGCTGGTCATGAGCCTCATGCGCAGACTCGCGCCCCAGCACGGGCTGATGCTGCTCATCCACGAGAAGCCGTTCGCCGGGATCAACGGCTCGGGCAAGCACAACAACTGGTCGATGGCGACCGATGAAGGCGAGAACCTGCTCGATCCCGGGAACGACCCGCATGCCAACGCCCAGTTCCTCGCCTTTCTGATGGCGGTCATCCGGGCGGTCAACGAACATGCAGACCTGATCCGGGCGAGCATCGCGGACGCCGGTCAGGACCATCGGCTCGGGGCCAACGAGGCGCCGCCCGCGATCATGTCGATCTTCCTCGGCTCGCAGCTCGAGGACGTCGTCGAGCAGATCGGCAACGGGGGCGCGAAGGGCTCCAAGCATGGTGGCGAGGTCCAGCTCGGCGCCACGTCGTTGCCCGTCCTCTCGAAGGACGCCACCGACCGAAACCGGACGTCACCGTTCGCCTTTACCGGAAACAAGTTCGAGTTCCGCGCCGTTGGCTCGTCCGCCCCGATCTACTGGCCGCAGACCGTGCTCAACACGGCCGTCGCCGATTCACTCATGAAGCTGGCCGACGAGCTCGAGCCGCTCCCGAGGGGCGATATGACCGCCCTCGCGACGATCCTGTCCGGGATCGTGAAGGCCAACAAGCAGGTCCTCTTCGAGGGCAACGGCTACTCCGAGGAGTGGCATGCCGAGGCGGCTCGGCGCGGCCTGCCCAACAACCGGACAACGGTGGACGCCCTGCCGGCGCTGACCACGAAGAAGGCCAAGGCGCTCTTCGCGGACTTCGGGGTCCTCTCCGAGCGGGAGCTCGCCTCGCGGGTCGAGATCAGCTGGGAGCGCTACGTCAAGGTCCAGAACATCGAGGCGAACTGCGCCGCGGACATCGCGACCACGATGATCCTCCCGGCCGCCGTGCGGTACCTCGGGGAGCTCAACCAGGCGCCGTCATCGCGCGGGGTCTCGGCGATGTGCGAACGGATCTCGGCCCTCGCCGATTCGCTCGTCGACGCCGTGGAAGCCCTCCAGCACGCGCAGCACGGGGCGCACGAAGCCGGGTCCGTCCAGGACGAGGCGCGCGCATTCGTGGACGCCGTGATCCCCGCGCAGGAAGCGCTCAGGACCGTGGCGGACGAGCTCGAGACGCTCGTCGCCGACGATCTCTGGCCGCTGCCGAAGTACCGGGAACTGCTCTTCCAGTACTGAGTCCTGGGGCCTGGCCCGTGCCGCCATGTTCGGCGCCACGTTGATGCAATGTTGCAATGCCGGTGATGCGCCCGATACCGCCCGCTGCGAGGTCCGGGCAATAAGGTGCACTGACGCGCCCCGTGGAGCCGGTGCCACGCGTGGCGTACACCCGTCAAACACCGGTGGAGGCGACCCTATGCGCAGGACAATCTTCGTCTTGGCTGTCGCGACGAGCCTCCTGTTCGTCGCCTGTAGTGGTGGTGGGGCCACATTGAGCCCAGCCGGTGGTGAGAGCCCGGCGGCTACGCCTGAAGGCAGCGCCGCAGCCAGCCCGGCCGAAAGCGCGGCGGCCGGCGGCTGGGACCCAACGTCGATCAGCGGGACGGCCATCCTATCCGGCTGGCGGTCCTCGCCCGAGGAGGGCGAAGCCCGCACCCAGGC
>JBKKCW010000060.1:0-20204 GCA_046712485.1 Candidatus Limnocylindrales bacterium | reverse complement strand
GAGCAGGCCGACGACCTCCGGGTGCTTGGGCGTGCCGAGCAGCACGATCGTGTAGCCGTCCTCGACGAGCTTCTGGAGCTCCTTCTGCTCCTGGATCACCCAGGTACACGTCCCGTCGATGACCTCTAGCCCGCGCGCGTCGGCGCGCGCCATCACGTCCGGCCGCACGCCGTGGGCTCGGATGACGACCGCCGCCCCATGATCCACGTCGTCGAGCGTGTCGACCGTGCGGATCCCGAGATCCTGCAGGTCACGCACGACGCCCTCGTTGTGGACAACCTGGCCCAGGGTGTGGGTCGTCTTGCCGGCCGCCGAGGCCTCCTTGGCCTTGTCGATCGCTTCGCGAACGCCATAGCAGAAGCCCGTGCGTTTTGCGATGCGGACTTCCTGGACGGTACCCATGCGTGAATTATCGCACGAGGTCTCCGTTCACCCTCCCCGCCTCACCGTAGATGCCACGCTGTCCGGGAGGCAGCAAGGCGGCGATCCGCCGCATGATGATCTCGGTGACGAGGCCCTTGGCCGTGCGGCGCGGTGTGCCAGCCGGCAGCTCCGCGGCCGGCCGGAATGGCGATCCGACGCGGAGCGTGACCCGTCCGCCTGGATGCGGCAGCCGCTGGCCACGGGGCCAGACGCGGTGCGACCCGGCGATCCCGAGCGCGACCACCGGAGCGCCGGTCCGGAGCGCCAGCAGCGCCAGACCGTCGCGAGCAGGCTGGAGGATGCCGTCGCGGCTGCGCGTACCCTCCGGAAACACGAACAGGACGTGACCCTCGTCAAGGATCCGTTGGGCGAGCCGAAACGCATCGACGTCCGCGGCCCCGCGATCGACTGGATGAACGCCGCCGTTCGCGGCCGCCCACCCGATGACCGGCCAGTCGAACAGCTCCTTCTTCCCGAGCCAGTGGATCCGCCGTCCAAGCTTCGGGATCAGCCAGGAGCCGACGACCACCGCATCCAGGTTCGAAGCGTGGTTCGCCGCGAGGATCAGCGGTCCCTCGGACGGAAGCTCGTCGAGCGCGCCCTCGAGCGTGAACCGGGTGATGGCACGTCCGAAGACTCGACCGCCGAAGGTCAGGATCGCGATCAGGGGCGAGATCGAGTCGTCGATCGGCGGCGGCGGAGCGATTCCGGCGTCCGCGGCCGTGGCGTCATGGTCGTCGGTCATCGAGCGTTCGAGGGCTCGACGTCGGAGGCCCGGCGGGCCTGGGCGTCGAGGATCGCGCTGACGACCGCGTCAACGGTGTCCTCGAAGCGGTTGCCGTCCGTCGCGATGATCCGGGCGTCGGCAGCCGGATGGAGTGGCGCGACGGCGCGGGTCGAGTCGAGCCGATCGCGCTGACGGAGGGCGACGAGGATCGCCCGCGCATCGTGGCTGTCAGGCTCCAGCCCGCGCTCCTCGGTGCGACGCCTGGCGCGCTCCTCGACACAGGCATCGAGATACAGCTTGAGGTCGGCATCGGGCAGGACGACCGTCCCGATGTCACGACCGGCCATCACGATCCCGGCGCCGGCGGCAAGCGCTCGCTGGCGCTCGAGGAGCGCGGAGCGGAGCTCGGGGACGGCCGATACGGCGGAGACGGCGGCATCGACGGGTGGCGTATGGACCTCGGCGGTCCGCTCGATGCCGTCGACCAGGATCGACGACAGCCGCCCGGCCGTATCAGGGGCCAGCTCGACCGACGCGGCCAGGGTCCGGAGCGCGGCCCCGTCCGCGGCAGCCACGCCGCGCTCGAGCGCTAGCCAGGTCACGGCCCGGTAGAGCAACCCCGTGTCGCAGAACCGGTAGCCCACGCGCAGGGCGGCCGCGGCGCCGACGCTGCTCTTGCCCGACGACCCCGGGCCGTCGAGCGCTACGACGAGACGCGTCGGGTCGCGACGGGTTGGTCGAGGGAATGGCACGCCGTCAGGATAGCCGAGGGCCACTTGCTCACCTCGTAGGTGTGGCACCGGGTCAAGCCGCGCGGGTCAGCGATGCGCTCGGGGTCGTGCCGTCCGCTGCGTTTCGGCGCTGCGCGACCGGGTCGTGCTTGTGGCGGCCCCTGCCCGGCTCGTCCCGGCGCCTGCGCCGAGACCGCGGATCTCCGGCGCGCGGAGTCGCCTCGCACGACCGCTCGGAAGCTCGTCGAGACGGACCGGTCCGATCCGGACGCGGACGAGTCTCTCGATCGGTGCGCCCACAGCCCCGAACATCCGCCGCAGCTGCCGCTTCCAACCCTGGGCCAGGATCGCGCGGTACCAGGTCAATGCTGCCGGGGGCGGGGCCAGGAGTGCAACCAGCCTCCGGGTCTCGAGGTCCGTGGTCGCGCGCAGGCCCGTCAAGGTGGCCATACCCTCGTCGAGCTCGATCCCCGCCCTGAGTTTCGCGACCTGGTCGGACGAGAGCGGCTGGCGCAGGCCGATGGCGTATTCGCGCTCGATGCCGTGCCGCGGATGGAGCACGCGGTCCGCCCAGGCGCCGTCGTTCGTGAGGATGAGCAGCCCCTCGGAGTCCTGGTCGAGCCTGCCGACGGGGTAGAGGCGGGCGCCTTCGGGAACCAGGGCGGTCGGCAGCAGCTCGAGCACGGTCCGCGACGCGTGTCGATCGCGAACGGTGGCCGTCACGCCGGCCGGCTTGTGGAGGAGCAGGTACGCGGTCGCGGCGGCCGCGCCGATCACGCGACCGTCGACGGCAATGATCGCGCGATCCGGGTCCACCTGGCTGCCGAGCGTCGCGACCTTGCCATCGACGGTGACGCGTCCCGCGCCGATCAGGACCTCGCTGGCGCGACGCGACGCCACCCCGGACGCGGCAAGCACCTTCTGGAGCCGTTCGTGTGGCATCAGCGAGGCTCGTCGGACGACGCCTTGGCGTGCGAGCCCGGAGCGGCCTCCCCGCGGCCGGCGGGAGTCCCGACACCGCCTGCCGCCAGATCCGGATCGGGGAACATCGGCTGGGTGACCGCATCGCCGCCCTCCTCCCCCACCCGGGCGGCCACCTCGACGTCAAGGAACGGCAGCTCTTCCAGGCTCGTCAACCCGAACCGCTCCAGGAATTCGAAGCCGGTGCCGTAGAGAAAGGGGCGGCCTGGGGCGTCCGATCGCCCAAGCTCCACCACCAGCCGTCGGTGCAGCAGCGTCCGGATCGTGTACTCGGAATCGACGCCGCGGATCCGGTCGATTGCTGCCCTCGTGACGGGCTGCCGGTAGGCGACGATGGCAAGCGTCTCGAGCGAGGCGGGCGACAGCCGGACCGCGTCGGCGCCAACGTAGCGGGCGACGAGCGGGCCGCCGACGGGCGCCGTGGCCAGCTCGACGCGGTCACCATCGACCAGCAGCCGGATGCCGCGTGATCGAAGCGATACCTCCAGGTCGCCGAGGCGGGCGTCCACGGTCGCTCGATCGGCTCCGGCGAGCGTTGCGATCTCGCGGCGCGACAGCGGTCGTTCGGCCACGAAGAGGAGAGCTTCGAGCGCCGCCTCCGTGAGCTCGATCGGCGCGCGCTCGCCGTCTGTCTCCGCCTCTGTGGCCGCGTTGCGAGCGTCGGGCGCCTGCGCGGATGCGGCGACGCCGGTGTCGTCCGATTCGACGGCACGCTCGATCGCTTCGGTCACGCGAACGACTCCAGGCGCTCGTCGATCAGCACATCCGGCGCAGCGTGCGAGACGCCGGCCGCGGCCCGCTCCTCCGCCGTCGTAGCCCTGGCGACGATCGGGCCCCACGGGACGGCCTGCTCGACGACGATCTCGCGACGCTTCATCAGCTCGAGCATGGCGAGGAACGTGATCGCGATCACGACCCGGTCGCGGACGCCGGCCAGCAGGTCCTGCAGGACGACCGATGGCGCGTCGTGCAACGCCGCGCGGATGATCGCGGCGCGTTCCGCAAGCGTGATCGTCCGAGGTACGACGTCCGGCGGCCGCTCGGGCGGCGGGACGATCACGGCAAGGCTGGCGAGCGCGCGGGCAAGGATGGTGGGATCGAGCGGGACACCGGCCGGACGGGCGCCGGCCAGCGCAGCGGCGTGCGCCGCGCCGGGTTCACGACGGAACAGCCCGATCCTCGTGACAGCCTCCTCGGCCAGGCGGAGACCCGCGTCGCGGTGCGCACGGTAGATGAGCAGCCGCGCGCGCAGCTCCGCCTCGGGGTCCTCGCCTTCGTCGGGAAGCGCGCTGGGCGACACGTCCGGCTGGCGCGGCAACATCGCGCGGCTCTTGATCAGGATCAGCTGGCTGGCGATTGTCACAAAGGCGCTGACGTTGCCCAGGCGGTCGGCCGCGAGGCCGGACAGCGCGTCCAGATAAGCTTCGGCAAGCGCACCGAGCGGCACTGTCAGGACGTCGAGCTGGCGTGCTTCGATCAGGGACAGCAGGAGCGCCAGCGGGCCGTCGAACTCGGCGACCTGGACCTGCGTCAGCGTCTCGGGCCGGCGCCCAGCGCCGAACCTAACGGCGGTGGGTGCGCCGGCGACCGGCGCCATAACAGGCGCACCGACCGACTCTTGTGCCACGTCAGTTTGCCTCGTCGGCGAGACGGAGCAACTCGCCAAAGTCCGGGTCGACGGGTGCGTCCTGGAAGCGGATCAGCTCGACCGTCCGCGGCGAACATCCGGCAGCGGCAGCGAGCGCTGCCGAGGTGGCCGCATGCGTCCTCAGCCGCTCCAGCGGCGCGCTCATGCCAGGCACGCATTGCGCAATGGTGACGATCCACCGCCCGTACTTGCTCGCCAGCGAGTAGACGACCCGAGGCCAGACGCCTGTCTCGCCCTTGCCCGCATCGTGGAGCAACCCGGCGAGCAGCAAATCCGGTTCGATGACGCCTTCGGTTCGGAGCGAGGCGACGACGTCGAGGCCGTGGCGTCGGTCGGCCACGTGCATCGCATCGAAGAGCTGGAGCTGCGTGGGGGTGACCCAGGTCGCCAGTGCCGCCCGCTCCTCCCGAGCCACGCGGGCCCGCAGGTGCGTTCGGAACTGGCGGAACCTAGACGCCCACCAGGAGGCTGTAGAACGCATCGATGATCGGGAGGAGCAGCCTGCCGCCGATCGAGCCACCGGGCGGCAGGAAGAACAGCAGGAGCAGGATGATGAAGCCGTATTGCTCGAGGATGGGCCGGATCTGATACTCGGTCCGCCGATCCAGGAAGGCGAACAGCACCTTCGAGCCGTCGAGCGGCGGGATCGGGATCAGGTTGAAGACCATCAGGACAAGGTTGATCAGCACGAACAGGCTCAGGATCTGCGCCAGCATCGTGAGCTCGGCGAGCAGCTCCGGTTGCCCGATCAGGTAGCGCAACGGGATCGCGGCCGCCGCGGCGAGGATGAGGTTCGAGATCGGTCCGGCGGCGGCCACGATCGCCTCCCCGCGTCGACCGTACAGCAGGTTCATCGGGTTGACAGGCGTCGGCTTGGCCCAGCCAAACCCGAAGGCACTGCCCGACGCCGCCGAACCGATGAACGTCACCGCGAGCAAGACCCCGCCGATCGGGTCGAAGTGTGCGATCGGATTGATCGTCAGCCGGCCGAACAGCTTGGCCGTGCCGTCGCCGAGGCGATACGCCGCGAGGGCGTGGCTGAACTCGTGGATCGGAAAACCCACGAGTAGCATGATCGTCACGACGATCGCGGCAGGTATGAGTCGATCAGGATCCACGCGGCACCTGGTGTGTGGGGGTCCCGCGTATGGTAGCCGCGGCCGCGCTCACGAGTCTGCCGCCGCCCCGGCACAGGAGGGTCGTCAGAGTCGGCCGAGGAGATCGGTCTTCTTGGCCTCGTATTCCTCGGCGGAGATCGCGCCACGATCGCGGAGGTCCGCCAGGCTGGCGAGGGTGCGAGTGACCTCGTCGGGGTTGACCTTGGGCGGCGAGGACGCGGGCAACGACGACGTGGCCGCGGCGCCCGCCGGCGGAGTCGAGCGAGTCTGTGTGTCCGAGGCGGTGGCGACCGGACCGGCTGTGGACGGCTCGGGCCCGGTGCGCGCGGTGTCGACCCGTGAGCTCCCGGTCGGCGGCGCACCATCCCCACTCGCCGTCGAAGGCGCGGGGCTGCCGCTGGATGCAGCCCGGATCGGCGGGCTGGGCTGCCAGCCGGAGCGCTCCATGTCCACCTCGTAGTCGTGCTTGGCGTCGAGCATCGCCCGTTTGAAGCCGATCGGATCGATGATCATCCGGAACCGCTCGATCCCGGCCTCGGCCGCGGTCAGGACGTCGAGGTCGCCGAACCCGAAGATCCGACCAAAGATCGACTGGGTCAGCACGGCGTCGTTGATCTTCTCGAGCGAGCTGTCCGTGGCACGCTTGTTGATCACACCCTCAACCTGGACGACGCGGCGATTGGTCAGCACGAATTCCGTGTTGAGGTAGCGCAGGGTAGCCCAGCCCAGGAACACCAGGCCGCCAACGAACAGCACGGCCGTCAGGACGCCGAGCAGCGTCCGGAATGCCGTGTCTTGGACGTTCCCGCTGAGCACGAGCAACAGCAACGCGGCAATCAGCGCGGCGATCGGGATTCGCGCTCCCCAGACGAGAACGAACCAGTGCTGCCTGACCCTGTGGGTGACTCGTTCACCGGTGGACAGCAACGAATCGGCGTAGCTCATGGTCGCCCAGACTCCCTCTTCAGGCCCGCGGATGGGCCCGGCTGTAGACGTCCCGGATCCGCTCCCCGGTCAGGTGCGTGTAGAGCTGTGTCGTGGAGATACTCGCATGACCGAGCAACTCCTGGACGATCCGCAGGTCGGCGCCGCCCTCGAGCAGGTGCGTTGCGAACGAATGACGCAAGGTGTGCGGGCTGATCCTGGCGGCGAGCCCGGCCCGGGCCGAGGCGCGCTTCACCGCGGCCCAGGCCTGTTGTCTCGCGAGGCGCCTGCCGCGATCGCCAACGAAGAGCGGCCCGCCGCGGCCCGCCGGGACGCGCCCGGCCGCCAGCAATGCCGTCCGCGGCCCATCGACCCAGCGTGCCAGCCAATCCAGCGCGACATCCCCGACCGGCACGAGACGCTCCTTGTCGCCTTTGCCGATGACCCGGACGAACGAGCCATCCGTGGACAGATCCTCGCGATCGAGCCCGATTGCCTCGCTGATCCGCAGGCCGGCTGCATAGAGCAGCTCCAGGAGCGCTCGATCCCGCAGTGCACCGACCTCGCCAGTCTCGCCGCCCGCCGCTTCGAGAAGCCGTTCCGTCTCGGTCACCGTGAGGATCTCGGGCAGGGGTCGCGACGGTCGTGGCAGATCGAGGTGCCCGGCGACATCGACGCCGATGAGGCCTTCGCCGTACGCGAAGCGATAGAAGCCCTTGAGCGCAGCCGCCCGTCGGCGGAGGCTGCTTGGCGCCAGACCGGGGTCGTTCCGGCGGCCACGGCGCGTCCGGGCCGCCAGGTAGTCGATGGCCACGTCCGGGGACGCAGACCACGCTCGCCCGACGTCGCGGGCCGCCGAGTAGTCAGCCAGATCTGCCCTGTACGCCCGGATCGTGGCAGGGGATAACCCGCGTTCAACGTTCAGATAGGTCAGGTAGCCGTCGATCGCTGTCCGCAGCTCGCTCACGGCGCAGGCGTCATCCTGTCAGGCCGATACCGGCGCGCCACGCCTCGGCGCGATCGAGCAGCTCGCGCGCGCTGGCCAGGCTCGTCGCGCCCCCGGCATCGCCGGCAAGCATCTGGGCGAGTTCGACGATCCGTCCTTCGCGGTCGAGCTGCTCGACCTCGGTGACCGTCCGACCGTCGCGCTCGCGCTTGGTGATGCGGAATTGGACATCGGCGTGCGCCGCGATCTGCGGCAGGTGGGTGACGCACAGGACCTGGTGACGACGGGCCAGGGCCCACAGGCTCCGGCCGACTGGATCGGCGCTGCGGCCGCCGATCCCGCTGTCGACCTCGTCGAAGACGAGGACTGGCGTCTCGTCCGCTCCGGCCAGGACCCCCTTGATGGCCAGGGCGACCCGAGACAGCTCGCCGCCAGACGCGATCCGTGCGAGCGGGCGAGCAGGTTCGCCGGCGTTCGGAGCGAGCCGGTAGACGACCTGGTCCGCCCCGCTGGCATCGAACGCGATCGCGTCCCCGTCGAGCTCGATCGCCGGTTCGTCATCTGCCGCGACGCGGCGGCCGAGCCCCACCTCGAACACGCCAGCCGGGAAGCCGAGCTCCTCGAGGGTCGCACCGACCGCCTTCGCCAGGGCATCTGCGGCGGTTCGGCGTGCCCCGGACAGGGCAGCCGCCTCTCGGGCGACCTCGACAAGCAGCGCCGCGTCATCGCGCTGCCGGCGGGCGCGCTCGTCGTCGAGGCCACGGAGCCGCTCGAGCTCGGCGAGGGCGCGCTCACCGTGGGCGATGACCGCGTCCTCGTTCTCGCCATACCGCCGTTCGAGCCCATAGATCGTACCGAGGCGCTCCTCGAGCGCCGACAGCGCCGCCGGATCGTGATCGACCGCCTCGGCAAGGCCTCGGATCTCCGTTGCGATGTCGCTCAGCTCGGCCTCGAGGCTCTCCAGGCGCTCAGCGAATGGCTCGAACCGGGGGTCGAGACGCGCCAGGCCCCGTGCTTCGCGAAGTGCGACCGCCGTCGCTTCCCGGGCGCCGGTTCCATCGGCCGCCAGGGCGGCGTGGACCGTCGCCGCTCCCCGGGCGATCGCCTCGCCATGCTGGGCAGCGGCCAGGCGCGCCCGGATGCCCTCGGCTTCGCCCGATCGAAGCCGGGCCGCCGCGATCTCAGCGGCCTCGTGTTCGAGGAGGTCGACGCGGCGGGCGAGCTCGCGGGGCTCGATCGCGAGCTCCGCCAGCGCGGCCCGGTTGGCCCGCCAGCGTTCGACGGCATCGGCCATCGAGGCTCGCGCGGCACCGTGCCCGCCAAAGGCATCGAGCAGGTCGCGCTGCCATTGTTCGTCGAGGAGCCGCTGCTGATCGTGCTGGCCGTGGATCTCGACGAGCGGGCCGACCTCGTCGGCGAGGCGGGACGCCGTCGTGGCCAGGTCGTCCAGGCGCGCTGTCGACCTGCCGCTCGCCGCCACTTCCCGCACGGCGATCAGCGGTTCCGGCATTCGATCGAACAATGCTTCGACCCGTGCGGTCTCCGAACCGTGGCGGATCAGCGTCGTGTCGGCGCGCTCGCCCGCCACCAGCCCGAGCGCATCGATCAAAAGGCTCTTGCCGGCTCCTGTCTCGCCGGTGATGACGTTCAGTCCAGGGGCAAGCGTGAGGCGTAGACGGTCGATCAGCGCGAGATCGATAACCGTCAGCTCGAGGAGGCGACCGGCGTTCACGACGGCAGCAACGCGACCTTGTGGCGCAGCAGGTCCCAGAACGGCTGGGATCCGCGAGGCTCGACGAGGCGGATCGGCCGCTCCACCGCCCGGACCTCAACCACGTCGCCGACGGCGACCGGGAGATCCTCGCGTCCGTCGATCGAGACGAGCGCCTCGTGTGCGTCGACGATCGTGCAGCGGACGACCTGGCTCGGGCTTGCGACGACCGAACGGATGGCCGACAGGTAGGCCGCGATCGGGGTCACGATCAAGTTGCGGCTTACCGGATCGACGATCGGGCCGCCGGCCGAGAACGAGTAGCCTGTCGATCCGGTGGGGCTGGCCACGATCAGCCCATCGGCGATGAACGTGGCCAGGTGCGAATCGTCGATCTCGACGTCCAGCCGACAGACCCGGGCGAGCGAACCACGCGCGACGACGACGTCGTTGAGGGCGAAGTGGCGTGTTTCCTTGCCCGTGGGAACCGGGCGCGCGATGCGGCCAGCCCCCTCGTGGAAACGTCCTGCGCCGCGCAGGATCCGACCCTCGATGGCCATCCGTTCATCGATCCGAAAGTCGCCGTCCGCGATCAGACCGAGCACCGTCTCGAAGTCGGCGGCCTCGGCCTTGGACAGAAATCCAACCTTGCCGAGGTTGATCCCGAGCAGCGGGACGTCGACCTCCGAGACGGCTCGAGCCGCGCGCAGGAACGTCCCATCGCCGCCGAGTACGACGAGCAGGTCCGTGGTCGTCAGTTCGCGCAGCAAGGCGGCAGTCTCGCCCGAGGGCGCCTGCCACTCCTTGATCCCGCGTACCTGACACCAGCCCGCAGCCCTGGCGCTGAGCTCGACCGCGGCCTCGATCGTCGGGTTGTAGGCGAAGCCGATCCGCTTGACGGTCATCGCGCTGCGACGGCGGGTGGCGGGGTCGCGGCCTCGTCGATCCGCTGCTCGATCTCGGCACAGCTGGGTCCGGGGGCGAGGTGGACGAGGAACTCGCGGTTGCCCTCCGGACCCAGGAGCGGCGAGGCCATGACCGCACGTGTCCCGAGTCCGACCACCTGTCCAGACTCGACGGTGGCCACGAGCACGTCGCGGTGGATCGCGGAATCGCGCACCACACCATGGTCCGTCCGACCCTTTCCGGCCTCGAATTGCGGCTTGACGAGCGCCACGATCTGACCGTCGGGCAGGAGCGTCGCGGCGACGGGGCCCAGGATCAGCCCGAGGGAGATGAACGAGACGTCGATCGTGGCGAGCGCGACGCGTTCCGGCAGGGTGGAGGCCGTCAATGACCGAGCGTTCGTACGCTCCATGGAGATGACCCGAGGATCGCTGCGCAGCGATTCAGCGATCTGTCCGCGGCCCACGTCGAGAGCGTAGACCCGGCTCGCACCACGCTGCAACAGAACGTCCGTGAAGCCGCCGGTCGACGCCCCGACATCCAGACAGACGAGGTCCGCGGGGTCGATCTCGAACGCGTCGAGGGCGGCCGCCAGCTTGTGACCGCCGCGACTGACGTACGCCTGCGGCTCCGTGACGTCGACAGCGGTGTCGATCGGGAGGAGGTCACCCGGCTTGCGGTCGCGGCGGGTCGCGTCGCCCTCCCCCACCCCGACCTTGCCCGCGAGGACCAGCGCCTGCGCACGACTGCGCGTCTCGGCCAACCCCCGTTCGACGAGCAATTGGTCGAGACGGACGCGCGGCGTCTTCGCGGGGCTCACGCAGCTATCGTGTCACAGCCGGCTGCACCGGGAATCATCGGGCGCCCGTCCATCCTGGACTGCCGACGATGGACACCCGCGTACGCGGCGGCCGATGAGGGGGATCCGGGCCGTTGTCTTCGACGTCGGCGAGACCCTCGACGCAGGTGTGATTCCGGGTCACGTTGTCGACGCCGGCGTCTCGTCTGGCCAAGTGCTCAAAAGCGCACGTGCAGACCACTACGGAGCGCCAAGAGCCCCGTCGAGCGGGAGCAGCCCAGGATCCACGCTCAACCAAGGTTGAACCGCCGGCACGCGACGCCCGATTCGGTCCTTCTCGCCGCGTAACGGTCCTCAGCTGCCGATATGCGCCGGTCGGCGGCCAGCCGGGCCACGGAGGTCCGTGGGCTCCGACTCGACTGGGGCCGCCAGAGCCGCGATTCGCCCGACGGCACTGTGGAGACCCATGCCCCGAGGCGTCGCACGAGCAAACCTCCCGCGTCAGCCGGTCGCGACCTCGGAGCGTCCCGGCGTTGCGCGCAACGTCGCGAGCGTCTCGCGAACCTGCTCGACCAGGCCCGCGGCATCAAGACGGAGCACCCGACGCAGATCCCCCACCGACCCATGATCGACGAACCGTTCGCCCGGGATCCCGATGATCCGGACCGGGACATCGCGATAGGCCGGATCGGCCAGGCGTGCCTCCTCGAGGAGCTCCAGCACGCCCGTCCCGAACCCTCCCGTGACGACGGACTCCTCGAATGTCACGAGCAGCCGCTTGCCGCGAGCTCCTTCGAGGATCAGCTGCCGATCGAGCGGTCGCGCAAACCGTGCGTTGACGACTCCGATCGACCAGCCTTCCCTCTCCAGCGTCTCGGCGGCCTCCACAGCCCGGGAGACGATCGGACCAAATCCCACGAAGAGGACGTCGCGCCCCTCTCGAATGACTTCCCCGCGGCCCACGGGGATGACGGACGGCGGCACGGGTGCGAGGCCAAAGCCCGGGTCGCGCGGGTAGTGCAGGGCGAATGGATGGTCCTGCGCCAGGGCGGTGTGGAGCAGCGATCGCAGCTCCTGCTCGTCCTTTGGCGAGGCGATGACGAGGTTCGGCAGCTGGCGCTGCGCGGACAGCATGAACATGCCCTGGTGGCTCGTCCCGTCCTCGCCCACCAGCCCGGCCCGATCCACCGCGATGAGCACCGGTTGGTCGTTCTGACAGACGTCGTGGACGGTCTGGTCGAACGCGCGCTGCAGGAACGTGGAATACAACGCCACGACCGGGCGCAAGCCGCCCATCGCGAGACCCGTGGCGAGCGTCATCGAGTGCTGCTCGGCGATGCCGACGTCGAAGAATCGATCCGGATACCGAACCTGGAACTTGGCCAATCCCGTTCCGGTCGGCATCCCCGCCGTGATCCCGACGATCCGCCGGTCGCGCCGCGCGAGCTCGATCAGCTCCGCCGCGAACACCGCGGTGTAGTTGGGTGGCTTGGGAGCGGCCGCCGCGACCCGGGCGGGCGGGGCCGCATCGTCCGCCATCGATTCGGTCGGCATCGTCGCGGGCGACCCGTTGTAGCCATCCGCCTCCGGCGCTGTCGGGAACGGCGGGAGCGCCGCGCCGTGGAAGCCGATCTGATCCGTTTCGGCCGGCCGGAACCCGCGGCCTTTCTGCGTCCGGACGTGGACGATTGTCGGCCCGGGCAGCGCAAGCGCGCGTCCGAGCGTCTCGAGCAGGGCATGGATGTCGTGTCCGGGCACCGGGCCGATGTACGTGATCCCGAGATCCTCGAAGAGCTGGCCCGGCTGGGCGAATTGAACGACCGAGCGGCGAAGCCGGCGACTGAGATCGAGGACGGTGGGTCCAATGAGCGGGATGCGCTCCACGGTCCCGTCGTACAGGCTCTTGCCCTGCCGCCACGTCCGCGACAGCTTGATCTGCGAGAGGTAGCTCGAGAACGCGCCGACCGTCGGGCTGATCGACATCTCGTTGTCGTTGACCACGATCAACATCTGCGTCCTGCGTTGGCCGATGTCGTTGAGGGCCTCGAGCGACAGACCGCTCATCAACGCCGCGTCGCCGACGACGACCGCGATCCGTTCCAGGCCGTGCCGGAGATCGCGAGCCTCGGCCAGACCCTCCGCGATCGACAGCCCGGTCCCGGCATGTCCACCATCGAACACGTCGTGCGGCGACTCTGACCGCCGCGGGAAGCCGCCGATACCGTCGAGCTGTCGCAGCGTGGCGAACCGGTCCAGCCGGCCTGTGAGGAGCTTGTGGGGATAGGCCTGGTGTCCCGTGTCCCAGACGATTCGGTCGCGCGGCGACTCGAGCAGCCGATGGAGCGCGATGGTCAGCTCGACAACGCCGAGCGAGGAGCCAAGATGGCCGCCGGTCCGGGCCACGGTTTGGACGATCGTCTCGCGGATTTCGACGGCGAGTTGCGTCAGATGCGCTTCGTCCAGACCACGAAGGTCGGCCGGGCCCTGGATCGTCGGCAGGATGCGCACGCTTGGAGACTCCTGGCTGGGCCGGGGCGGGGGCGCCGGGTTCGGTCGGGCTGACGCGCCAGCCGGTCGCGATGTGATGAGAGTCTAAACCTGTACCTTGCAGGTCGCTCGTTTCGCTCTGTGTACGCCACGGTGAGCCGGCGGGATCATCGCCCGGTTGCCGGCTCCTCGGCCGCGTCGTCCGGGCTGACGTCGCGCGTCTCGAGAACGCCGCCGGCTCGAGCCACGAGCTGCTGGACCCGCAGCTCGGCGTCTCCGAGAAGTCGCTCGCAGCGCGCCTGCAGCGCCACGCCCCGTTCGTACAGCGCGATCGCAGCTTCGAGCGGCTGACCACCAGCCTCGAGCTCACCCACCGTCCGCTGAAGTTCGGCGAGCGCGTCGTCGAAGGTCAGGGCATCGATTGCCGGGTCAGTCGGGGGGGTCGCCACCGTCGTCCTCGTCGTCGGATTGGGTCAGTCGGTCCAGCCGCGGCGCGAGGAGCATACCAAGCCGCACCCCGGTCACCGTGAGGATGGCGACGACGCCGAGGAAGAGCGCCGCCTCGCCAAAGCCACTCACGGCTGCACGCTCAGCGTGGATCCACGGACGCCGGCAGTTCGCCGCGGGCGACGCGGAGGTACAACCTCGATCCGGGTGGCGCGTCGCTCGGGTCGCGCACGATCGTGCCATCGGCGGCGCGCCGGACGATGGCATAGCCCCGCTCCAGGGTCGCCTGCGGGCCGAGGACGCCGAGGGCGGCCGAGGCGTTGCCCAGCGATCCACGGCTCGTGTTGAGGCGGTCGACGACGAGCGGACCGAGGACAGCGGCCCGACCCAGTCGAGCGCGGTCTCGAGCAAGCCGGGCGGGCAGGGTCGGCGCGAGTCGCGCGCCAAGGCGGTCAACGACTCCGCGGTGCCCGATGACGCGCTCCCGGGTCGCGCGTGTTGCTCGGTCGAGCAGCAGCCCGACCCGTTCTCTGGCCATGGTCAGTTGGGCCGTCGGGCTGAGACGATCGAGCGCGCGTCGTTCCGCGGCAAGCTCGCGGATCGTCGCCCGAACGCGAGCGGAGGCGGCACCGTCGAGCCGGCGTGCGAGCGACGAGATCGCAGCAAGATGTTCGGCTCGATCCGGCACCACGATCTCGGCCGCCACGGATGGCGTTGGCGCGCGGACGTCCGCCGCGAAATCCGAGAGCGTGACGTCCGTCTCATGTCCGACCCCGCACACGACGGGAAGCGCGTGCGCGACCACCGCCCGGACGACAGCCTCGTCGTTGAAGGCCCACAGATCCTCGAGCGAGCCTCCGCCGCGGGCCAGGATCGTGAGCGCCGGCGCTTCTTCGGCCCTCCCGGCCGCGACCCGGCCAGCCGCATACCGCTCCACCTTGCGCATGGCGCTGACGATGCTGGCTGGGGCAGCATCGCCCTGAACCTGTGCTGCGACGAGCACCACCCGGGTCAGCGGCCAGCGTCGCGCGAGCACGTGGCAGATGTCTTTCCAGACCGCGCCGCTCGGACTGGTGACCACGGCGATCGTCGCCGGGCGGTCAGGCAGCCGGCGCTTGCGTTCGGCGCTGAACAGGCCCTCCGCCGCGAGCCGGGCCTTGAGCGCCTCGAAACGGAGCGTGAGATCACCGAGACCCGACGGCTGGAGCGACTCGACGTACAGCTGCAGCGCGCCCTGCGGCTCGAACAGGTCGATCCGGCCGTGGGCGACGACACGCAGCCCGGCCTGTGCCTCGAACGCGGAACGCCGCCGGTCGTCGCGGAACCAAACGCACTGGAGCTGGTTCCTGTCGTCCTTGAGCGTGAAGTACGCGTGACCGGCCGACGAGATCGTCACGCGCCCGATCTCGCCTTCGACCCATAGATCGGACAGTCGAGGATCCGTCCGAATCGCACCTCGTACCGCCCGTGCGACCTCGCTGACACCAAGGATGCGAACCCCGAAGGTGCCTGGTGCGCCGGGCGGCCGAGTCCGGACCGGATCGAACGCGGGCGCCGCGGCGGCAGGCCGAACGGGCGCCGGCTCGGCCGGAACGGCCTCCCAGCTCGGGAGCGCCCAATCGGGTGGGTCTGTCCCGCTCATTCGGACCCCGACTGCATGTACCGCCAGCGATCGTCGTCCCCGAGCAGGCTCCGCAGTTGGTTGATCTCGCCGGCATGGTAGGCGTCGTGGGTGATCATCGCGCCGATGATCGAGCGCGTCGGCCACGCATGCCCCCAGTTGGTACGTCGCGGCCGGTCGAGCTCGGCATCGTTGGCGAGGGCCGTGACCTCTTCCACCAGCCGGTTGTGCACGACCACCAGCCAATCGATCGTCTCTGCCATCGGCGCCTCGCCCTCGGGCCACGGCTGGACTTCGGTGTCGGACCAATCGAGCCGGGCGCTGCGGAAGGCGTCGTCGGCGTACATGACCTTGCACGCGCCGATGTGCAGCGCGATCGACTCGATCGACCGCGATGCGCCGGGCGGAAGAGCCCGCCACACGTCTTCCTGTACGGAGGCGACATTCTGGAGCAGCGCCTGGCTCTCGTCCGCCCGTACGCCGGGCTCGCCAAACGCCATCTCCATCACGTGGAGCAGCGCCTCGATGCCGCCACGGCCAGCCATCAGACCCGCGTCTGGTAGTCCCCGGTCCGCGTGTCGATCCGGATGACGTCGCCCGTTTCGACGAAGATTGGGACCTGGACGACGAGCCCCGTCTCGGTCGTGGCCGGCTTGCGGGCGCCGGTCTGTGTGTCACCGGCGAATCCTGGCTCGGTGTCGACCACGGTCAGGTCAACGGTCACGGGCAGCTCCACGCCGATCGTCTCGCCCTGGTAGCTCGTCCGATCGAGCGTCATCCCATCCTTCAGGTACATCGCCGTGTCGCCGAGCTGGCCCGTCGTCAGCACGAACTGGTCGTACGTGTCGTTGTCCATGAAGTGGAGGTCGGCGCCGTCGCGGTAGAGGAACTGGACCGGCCGCTTCTCCATCGACGCGCGCGGCCACTTCGTCCCGGCCTGGAACGAGCGCTCGACGGTCTGTCCGCGCTTGATGTTGCGCAGGGTGATGCGCACCTGGGCCGATCCACGGCCCATCTTGATGTGGTGGTAGTCAAGGATCTGCCAGAGCTCGCCGTCGAGTTCGATGGCGACGCCCTTCTTCAGTTCGCCGGTGCTGATCATCGGGTCGGGCTCCTGGGTTGACGGCCGGCGGGTCGGGCGGGCGCGGGACACGCGCATCGTCGGATCGATCAGTGAGGGTTCGTAGCTCGATTGTAAGCTGTCACCCCCCGGCATACTCCCAACTGCTCGTTTGGGCGCTCCCGTCCTCGTAGGTCACCACGGTGTCGCCGGCGCCTTGGTCGATGGTGCACGGCACCCTCGTGCAGGTGACGACGATCTGAACGACGGCATCGTCGCTGAGCTCGCCAAAGGCAGTCTCGGCCATGGTCCGGCACATTGCCGCCGGGACGCCCTGGCACTGGGGCTCCACGGGCACGACCGGGAGTGCCGGCGCGGCGGGAAGCGGCGCCGGCTTCACGCCATTGGGGGCCGGAGCGTCCGCCTCCGACCAGGCGATCGTTGTCGATCGGAGCTGGCTGCCATCCTCGAGGGTGACCACGGTGTCCATCGCGCCGGACTGCTCGGTGCAGGTGCCGGCGACGCACACGACGTCGATCGCGATCGCCACGGTGTTTGGCAGCGAGCGGGCGACCGACGCGAGCGCCTCCTCGCACCTCGTTGCCGGGATGCCCTCGCAGGAGACCCGCGGCGACGCAGGCGGTCCGGTCGCAGCGGGGGCGGCGCAACCGGCGAACGCGAAGACCGCCAGAGCGGCGAGGCGCCGAAGGTCAGTCGCCAACGACGACGACGTCACGCGGGAACCGTGTCAGGCGTTCGACCCGTCCGGCCGCAGCATCGAGCGCGACCAGATCCTCGATCCGCACGCCCAGCACGCCATCGAGGTAGATCCCGGGCTCCACCGAGAAGACCGTCGGGCTCGGCAGCGGATCCTCGCTGGCGGTCTTGCCGAGCGATGGCGCCTCATGGGTGGCCAGACCGATGCCGTGCCCGGTCCCATGGCCGAACCGGTCGCCATGGCCAGCATCGGCGATGACCTGTCGCGCGACGGCGTCGATCGCGCGCCCGCTCGGCAACGGTCCCTCCGGTCGCCCATCCGTGCCGGACACAGCGTCCTCGAGCGCCTCGATCGCGGCGACCTGCGCACGAGCCACCAGTTCGTAGATCTCGAGGTCCTGCTGCCCGGGTGCACCGATGAACAGAGTCCGCGTCATGTCGCTTCGATAGCCCGCGACCTGTGCCCCGAAGTCGAACAACAAGACCTGGTCCCGCTGGACCGGACGATCACCCGGCGCCCCGTGGGGCAAGGCAGCCTCCGGCCCGGCCAGGCACGCAACCTCGAACGCCAGTGCCTCTGCACCGCTCGTCCGGATCAGCCACTCGAGGCGGAGCGCGAGCTCCCGCTCGGTGACGCCGGGGCGAATTTCGGGAAGCAACGCGGCCAGGGCGCGATCGGCGACCGCGCAGGCCGGCCACTCGCTCCAGCTCGGCGGGCTCCTTGACCGCCCGATCGGCCTCGACCCAGCCCTCGACGGGGACGAGGTCGCTGTTCGGCGCTGCCGCACGAAGCCGCTCCCAGGTGGCATGGGACACGAACCCCGCCTCCACGGCGACCCGCCGCGCTCCGACCGACTCGAGAAGATCGGGCCATCGTTTCGGGAGATCCTGGTAGACCTCGACGAGGCGGGCCTCTGGCGCCTGCCTTCGTGCCTGGATCGTGTACCGCGAGTCGGCGAGGACGGCCACCTCATCCGGCGCGACCAGGAACTGTCCGGAGCTGCCGGCGACCTTTTCCTCGCCCTCGCCAAGCGTGAACCCGGTCAGATAGCGCATGTGCTCGCGGCGTACGCCGAAATAGGCGTCGACGCCCGCCTCGGCGAAACGCGCCCGCAGCCGCTCGAGGCGCGCCGGACGCGCCGCACGATCGGCGTCATCCCAGGCCACGTGCTGTGCCGATGTGGGCGGATCCGCAAAGTCGGCCGAGACGGGAAGCCCGGTCACTGGATGTAGCCGTATTTCCGGCGGTTCTCGTCGTGTTCGGCCTTGGTCTTGGCAAAGGCGTGCGTCCCGCCGCCCTCGGGAATCGCCAGGAAGTAGATGTATCCCTCCGCCGTATCGGGCTCGAGGGCTGCGTCGATGGAGGGCAGACTCGGGGTGCAGATCGGCCACGGGATGAGACCGGGCGTCTGGTAGGTCTGGAACCCCTGGAGGGCCTCGGGAACCGACACGTGGGCGAGAGGGACGCCGGGTCGCGTCCAGAACGTGTACTCCCGCCACTTGTCGAAGTCGAGCGCATCGAGCGCCATGGTGTCGATCGCGTAGTGGACCGTCGGATCAGCGTTGAGCAGATGCGTGGTGACCCCCTCGATGCCATCGATCCGGTTCTGGTAGACGCCCGCGATCAGCGGGCGCTCGTCATCGAGCTGGGCTTCGCGCTCAACGATCGAAGCGAGCGCCATCACCTGGTAGAACGTCAGGCCACGGTCAGCTGGAACGCCAAGCCGATCCTCGCCGACGTTCGCGACGAATTTCTCCAACATCAGCCGGATCAGCTCGTCGGCGGTCGTATCGGGCAGGACGCGGTAGCTCCCGGGCCAGAGGAACCCCTCGAGCGAGGCGTCCGCTGGCGCATCCTCGCGGATGGCCTCCAGCCACGCGAAGTCCGCGAGCAGGGTGTCCGGTGGGGACGACGCCAACTCGTAGAAGTCACGTGGGTCCATGTCCAGGCCCTCTGTGATCTGGAGCTTTGCGGTCATCTGCTCGAGGCGCAGGCCAGTTCGGAACGCGATGTCGACATAGGTGATGAGCGGCGGATCCAGCAGCGCGGTCACGAGCTGATCCGGGGTCATGTTGCGCCGCAGGACGTAGTCGCCTACCCGGAGCGAGCCGGCAAGCTCCCGGTCCAGGGCAATGAACACGAAGGCACGGCTGTCGAGGAGGAGGCCCTGTTCCTGGAGCCTGTCGGCGATCGACCTCGCCGTGTCACCCGTTTCGACGACGAATTCCACCTGGGTGGCATCCTGTGAAGCGGATCGCGTCAGGGAGGCACCCAGGTCCTCTCGCACGATGTCCTTGACGAACGGCAGCTGGAGCGCGGCCGGGTTGTCCGCCGCGACATCGAGGACAACGTCCTTGACGACGGGACGCAGGGCCGTCAACAGCACGATCAGAACGACAGCCGCAAGCACAAGCGCAAAGATCAGGAACTTCACGATGCCGAAGAGGCCCCCGGCGCCCGACCCGCCGCCGCCCGATCGGTTCCGGCGCGGCGGACCGCCGTAGTCCTCCAGTGGCTCGGTGGCGTAGGCGTCGGCGTCGAACGGTCGCGCCTGGAAGTCGCGCGCGGCGCGCGGCCGCTTGCCGGAGCGGATCGTCATCGGGGCCGCCCCGATTGTGCAGCTGCCCGGGCATCGAGCTCGTCCTGGAGGATGACGGCGGCCGCTTCCCGGTCGACCCGGGCTCGATAGGCGTCGCGCTGCGTCCGGCTCGGCGGCCCGCCCGATCGACCACGTTGCATCGGGCCGAGACGTCCCTCTGCGACGTGGCTCGTCAATCGCTCGTCGCGGAAGGTGATCGGGACGGGGAGCCGTTCCTCCACCGCGCTGACCCAGGCCCGCGTGATCGTCGCCTGCGGCCCTTCACTGCCGGACGCCTCGAGCGGCAGGCCGACGACGAGTTCGTCGATGCCATTGGCATCAACGATCGCCGCCAAAGCGGCCGCGTCGCGGTCAGCGG
>JBKKCW010000059.1:0-4286 GCA_046712485.1 Candidatus Limnocylindrales bacterium | reverse complement strand
CTGCGGTACGCCGAGGCTGGAGAACCTCACGACGCCGCTCCGCCTGACGGACGCGCTTGAGCCCCGACGGTGTGCGAGCGCCCGTCCAGGTGCGGGGCGTTTTGGCCACGTGGGCAAACCTCAGTGTGTCGGATGTGTGATGAGCACGCGGCGCGTGGGGTTGCCGGGCGCGAAGACGGATGGTAGCAGAGGCGCCCGCAGGAGGCTACACACCGGGCTGGAAACCACGGTAAGCACCCCAACGTCCGTGCCGGGCGGCGGGACTCCGCGGCCGGGCCTTTGCCCGAGGGACGTGTCGTTGTCAGGCGCACATCTGGCACAGGTGAGGGAGCTGTCTCGAACTCGCGCCTGAGAACGACATCCGGGGCTGCCCGGGCTCTGGGCTGCCCGGCTCCCCGGTCCCGGGCTGCCCCGCTCTGCGCCTGGCACATCGGCGTCATCCCAGCACGGGGAATCGGATGGAACCGAAACCACGGCTCGTTCGGGTCGAAGCCTGCCGAACGGTCATTCCCCCGACATTTTGGCATGAAGGCTGTCGCCCGAGCCGGCTTGAAACCGATGCGCTGCCGCTATCCCATCCCGTCGACTTCGCTCCGAAGCAGTCCGTAGATGAGCGTGTCCTGCCACGTGCCGCGGTGAAACCATCCCTCGCGGATCCGCCCTTCGCGGGTGAAGCCACACCGCTCGGCGACCCGGATCGAGTCGGCGTTGTCCGGATGGATGTCCAGGCGAGCGCGGTTCATGTCACGTCGAGTCGCGAACAGGAAGCGTGTGAACAGGCGCAGCGCCTCTGATGCGTAGCCACGGCCGCGATACTCCGGGTAGATGTAGTAGCCGACGTTGACCTCGTCGACGTCGCCGACGACACGTTCGAACATGACCGCCCCTACGGCGAGGCCACTCTCGTCCGTGATCAACATCGTGCCGACGTCCTGGCCCCAACGACCGTCCTTCTCCCAGGCGGCCTGTCTCGATCGCTCGGACCTCACCCCGATCGGGAAGAACACGCCCACCGTCTCCGGGTCGAGACTGCGGCGATACAGCTCGTCGAGGTCAGCCTCCTCGATGGGCCGCAGCCGAACGCGCGCTCCCTGCAACATGCGTCCTCCCTTCCCGTGCGCCCGGCCCACCCCGTCCCGGCTACACTCCGGCCTCGTGACCATCCCCCAGGACCGCCTCCGCAATTTCAGCATCATCGCGCACATCGACCACGGAAAGTCGACGCTCGCAGACCGGCTGCTCGAGCTGACCCACACCGTCGAGGGCCGCCAGATGATGAGCCAGGTGCTCGACTCGATGGACCTCGAGCGCGAGAAGGGGATCACGATCAAGGCCCGGGCCGTCAGGCTCGAATACAGGGCGAACGACGGTCTGACCTACGGCCTCAACCTCATCGATACGCCCGGTCACGTCGACTTCGCGTACGAGGTGAGCCACAGCCTGCAGGCGTGCGAGGGAGCCATCCTCGTCGTCGACGCCAGCCAGGGGATCGAGGCGCAGACGCTCGCCAACGTGCACCTGGCCCTCCGGGAGGGGCTGACGCTGATCCCCGTCCTCAACAAGATCGACCTGCCGTCGGCCGATCCGGACACGATCATCGACGAGCTCGAGAACGTCCTGGCCATTCCGCGCGAGGAGGTCATCCTGGCCTCTGCCAAGGAGGGAACCGGCGTGCCCGAGGTCCTGGAGGCGATCGTCGCCCGGATCCCGGCGCCAACGGGCGACCCATCGAAGCCCCTCCAAGCGCTCATCTTCGACAGCCATTACGACGCCTACAAGGGCGTGGTCGTCTACGTCCGGCTCGCCCAGGGCACCCTCCGCATCGGCGACCCGGTCCGGCTGATGGCCAGCGGGGCCGAAGCCGACCCGCTCGAGCTCGGCGTCTTTCGGCCGCAGCTCGTCCCGGTCAGGCAGCTTGCCGCGGGCGAAGTGGGGTATGTGGCGACAGGGCTCAAGAGCGTGCGTGATGCGCAGGTCGGCGACACGCTGACCACCGTCGCTCGGCCTGCCGCGGATCCGCTTCCCGGCTACCAGGAAGCCAAAAGCCTCGTCTTTGCCGGGATCTACCCTGTCAGCGGCGAGGACTACCCGCTGCTGCGGGATGCGCTCGAGAAGCTCCACCTCAACGATGCGTCCTTCACGTACGAGCCGGAGAGCTCCGTCGCACTCGGCTTCGGGTTTCGCTGCGGCTTTCTCGGGCTGCTCCACATGGAGATCGTGCAGGAGCGACTGGAGCGCGAGTTCGGCCTCGACCTGATCGCGTCGGCGCCGTCGGTCGAGTACCACGTGCACCGGACGCTCGGCCGCGGGATGGTGGCAGTCGACAACCCGGCGCTCCTGCCCGGCCCGACCGATATCGAGTCGATCGAGGAGCCGTGGGTCAAGCTCAGCGTGGTGACACCGACGCAGTACATCGGCCCGCTCATGGAGCTCTCGACTAATCGACGCGGAGTCTTCACGACCATGGAGTACCTCGACCCGGCCCGCGTCGTGCTCCATTTCGAGATGCCGCTGGCAGAGCTCATCGTCGACTACTTCGACAAGCTCAAGAGCCGCAGCCAGGGGTATGCCTCGATGGACTACGAGGAGCTCGGGTACCGGCCGGCGAACCTCGCCAAGGTCGACATTCTGGTCAACGGCGAGCCGGTCGATGCCTTGTCGCTCATCGTGCACCGCGATCGTGCGCAGGGGACGGGCCGCGCGCTTACCGAGCGGCTCAAGCAGCTGATCCCGCGCCAGATGTTCGAGATCCCGATCCAGGCGGCGATCGGCTCGAACGTCATTGCCCGCGAATCGGTCCGGGCGATGCGCAAGAACGTGCTGGCCAAGTGCTACGGTGGCGACATCACCCGCAAGCGCAAGCTTCTCGAGAAGCAGAAAGAGGGCAAGCAGCGGATGAAACGGGTCGGATCGGTCGAGATCCCGCAGGAGGCCTTCCTGGCGATGCTCCGGATGGACGAGGGCTAGCGGCGCCATGAAGGCTCATGCCGGCGTCGTCGCCACCGCTCGCTCGCTCACGCACACGGACTGCGCTCGCTCCTGTGCTCGGCTCCGCCTTGGCCTGAGCGCGCCCTGGCGCCGCTAGGTCGCCGACCGATGGACGACTTCATTCTCCTGTCGCGCTCGCTCATCGCGGTCGGCCTGACGTTGCTGCTGGCAATGCTGCGGATCGATGCCGAACGGTTCGGGACAGCCGAGTACTACGAGGCGACGGGCGCCGGCGAGCGGCCGCGGGTCCGCCGCCGCCTGGCCTGGTATGGGTTGGGCTTTGGTATCGCCGTCCTGATCCTGACGATCCACCCTGCGGCACGCTCGGAGCTCTTCCTCGGTTCAGGCGACCGGCTCGGGGCGGTGCTCGGCGGGATCGCGTTCGGTGGGCTTGGCGTCGTCGTCGCGGTCGCGTTTGCGAGCTACCGATACCGCCGGATCCGGCTGCCGGCCGAGAGCTCATACCCTGGGGCGCTTCTCAACTCGACAGCCACGGCCTTTATCGACGAGGTGGCGTTTCGTGGCGCGATGTTCGGCATCCTGCTGAGCGGCGGCATCGATCCGACCCTGGCCAACCTGGCGCAGACCGTCGTCTACGCCCTGACGACGCGGCTCGGCGCCCCCGGCCGCGACCGATATCTGCTGGGTCTGACGCTCGGGATCGGGTTCATCGGCGGCTGGCTGACGGCGCTCACCGGCGGCATCGCGGCGTCGTTCCTGGGGCACGCGGTGACCCGGTTCGCTGTCTTCCTGTGTACCGGGCATATCGGACAGACGCTCCCGCGCGGCCGAGAGGTCGAGGAGATCGAACGCCGCCGCCGGCCGCCAGAAGGCTGGCGAGTCATCGGATCGCGCGAGTCGCCCTCGCGCGATCGGTGAGCGGCGGCGTTCCTTCGCCTGCATCCTCGGCCAGTCAGGAACGCGCCGCCGCCGAGCCACCCGCCACCGAGCCACCCGTAGCCGGGCCGCCCGTCGCCCAGCCGCCCGTCGCGCTCTACGTCCACGTTCCCTTCTGCGTCTCGCTCTGCCCGTACTGCGATTTCGTGGTTTACGCAGGTGCGGCGGCGCGAGGACCGACGGCACGGATCGACGCGTTCCTGCTGGCCGTGCGAGCCGAGCTCGAGCTGCGCGCCGACGCTCTGGACGAGTCGTTTGGGGGAACGCGCCCGCGGCTAGAAACGGTGTACTTCGGCGGGGGGACGCCGTCGCTCCTGCCGGCCGACGCTGTCGCCTCGCTGCTCGGCCGTATAGCGTCCCGGTTCGGGCTCACCTCCGGTGCCGAAATCACGATCGAGGCC
>JBKKCW010000058.1:0-5797 GCA_046712485.1 Candidatus Limnocylindrales bacterium | reverse complement strand
TGGCCGTTCGGGCCACCCTCGAGACCCGAGGCTGGGACGTGCGCGGGCTGGCGCACATCACGGGAGGTGGTCTGCCGGGCAACGTCCCGCGTGCCCTGCCGGCCGGTCTCGCTGCGCGTCTTGATCCGACGCGCTGGGTCATGCCGTCGGTCATGCGCCTTGTCGGTGCGCTCGCCGGGATGGACGACGGTGAGCTGCGTGCCACGTTCAACGGCGGTCTGGGGATGATCGCTGTCGTGCCGGCCGCGGCCGTGGCAGCCACGATCGCAGCGCTCCGGGATCACGACCTCGAGGGTCTGCTCGTCGGCGAGGTGTTCGAGGTCGAACGCTCCGCGAGCGAGGCCTCGGCGGTGCCCCGCTACGTCGAGGGACCACTGGAGGCGCTGGCGGAGGAGGCCGTGCCGTGAGCGGGCGGATCGTGGTCGGTGTCTCGGGCACGGGCTCGAATCTGCGTGCCCTGGCCGCTGCCGCCGATCGTGGCGAGCTGGGCGGTTCGATCGTCCTGGTCTTCGCCGACCGCGACTGCCCCGCGCTCACGTGGGCCGCCGAACAGGGGATCGAAACGGCGCTCGTCCCGGGCGGCGATGACGCGACCCTGGCCGCGATGCTCGAGGGTGTCCGGCCGGACGTCGTCGTGCTCGCCGGGTACATGCGGATCGTCGGTCCGGCGGTGCTGGCCGCCTATCCCGGCCGCCTCCTGAACACGCATCCGTCGCTGCTCCCGGCATTCCCGGGGGCCCACGCCGTGGTCGACGCCCTGGCGCACGGTGTCGCGCTGACCGGCTGCACGATCCACATCGTCGACGAGACGCTCGACGGCGGTCCGATCGTGGCGCAGGAAGCTGTCGAGGTGCTGCCGGACGACGACGAGGCGCGACTCCACGCGAGAATCCTGGCCGTCGAACACCGGCTCCTGCCACGGGCGGTCGCCCTCCTGCTCGCGGGCGCCATCAAGGTCGGCCTGGATGGACGCCGCGTCGAGGTCGATCCGGAGCGGGCCGAGAATGCGGTGCCGGTGCCGCGCCGGGCGCTGCTGTCGGTCTCGGACAAGACCGGCCTCGTCGAGTTCGCCAGCGGACTCGCTCGGCTCGGGTTCGAGCTCGTATCCACCGGCGGGACAGCGCGCGCCCTGCGCGACGGCGATCTCGCGGTGACCGATGTCGCGGCGGTGACGGGGTTTCCGGAGATGCTCGATGGGCGGGTCAAGACGCTCCATCCCCGGGTGCACGCGGGCATCCTGGCCGATCGTCGACTGCCCGACCATCGACGGCAGCTGCTGCGCGCCGCGATCGCCCCGTTCGAGCTTGTCGTCGTCAACCTCTACCCGTTTGCCGCCGCCGCCGAACGAGGGGGGATCACCCTCGACGAGCTCGTCGAGGAGATCGACATCGGCGGTCCGTCCTTGGTCCGGGCCGCCGCCAAGAACCACGCCAACACGACGGTCGTGACGTCTCCGGCGCGGTATGGAGCCGTGCTCGATGCGCTCGGTGGAGGCGGGAAGGTGCCGGACGGTCTGCGATCGGCGCTGGCGATCGAGGCGTTCCGCCATACCGCGGCCTACGATGCCCGGATTGCCGAGGTGCTGCCAGCCCGCATGGCCGGCAGCGGGGTGGTGTTGCCAGATGAGCCCGGGCTCCCGGGAGCCAGCGACCCGTATCCGGCGAGCCTCACGATCGCGCTCCACAAGGTCGAGGCGCTCCGCTACGGCGAGAACCCACACCAGCTGGCGGCGCGCTACAGGCGGCCGGGGAGCGACCGCGCCGACGGGCCGTTTGCAACCGGCGACCCGCCACTTCAGGGCAAGGCGCTGTCCTACAACAACGTCCTGGACGCGTCGGCCGCGGCGACAATCGGCCGGGCGTTGCGCGGCCCGGGTGTCGTGATCGTCAAGCACACCAACCCATGTGGTGCGGCTGAACGGCCGACCCTCCTCGACGCGTGGTCGGCGGCGCTGGCGGGCGACCCGATCTCGGCGTTTGGCGGCGTCGTCGCGCTGACGCGTCCCGTCGACCGTGCGGTCGCGGAGGCGTTGGCATCGATCTTCCTGGAGGTTGTCGTGGCACCGGCGTTCGATCCCGCGGCGCTCGAGGTGCTCGCGGCCAAGCCAAGCCTTCGACTTGTGATCGATCCGGTTCTGGCGCTCGATGCGCCGGCCCGGCCCCCCGACCCGGTCGGCTCCATTCGAACGGCCGGCGGGGCGGTCCTGGTCACCTCGCCGGACACGGTGGCAGATGACCCGAAGATTTGGACCGTCGCGACGGCCCGCACCCCGTCGGATGCGGAGCTCATCGACCTCGAGCTCGCCTGGCGCCTCGTACGGGGCGTGACGTCGAACGCGATCGTGCTCGTCCGGGATCGGCGTCTGATCGGCTTGGGATCCGGCCAGACGTCGCGCGTGGACGCCGCACGCGGCGCGGTCGACAAGGCTCGAGCGCATGCCGGCGCGGATGTGCTGCGCGGCGCATCCTGCGCGTCCGACGCGTTCTATCCATTTCCTGATGCTGTCGAGGTCTGTCTCGAGGCGGGCGTGACGGCGTTCGTCCAACCGGGTGGATCGATGCGCGACGCCGACACAGTGGCTGCGGTCGATCGGGCAGGCGGCGCCATGCTCACCACCGGGATCCGCCACTTCCGGCACTGACCGGGACCCGCGTGGTGGGCGCTGCTACCATCGCCGTCCCATGACCGACCGCCCGCGCTTCTACGTGACCACGTCGATCGCCTACGCGAACAACAAGCCCGGGTTGCACACGCTGTACGGGGTGATCGGTGCCGACGCGATCGCCCGCTGGCATCGGATGCTGGGCGACGACACTCGGTTTCTTACCGGCACGGACGAACACTCGATCAACATCGCGCAGAGCGCGATCGACGAGGGACGTGCGCCACGGGCGTTCGTCGACGAGAAGGTGGGCTTCTTTCGCGAGGCCGAGGACGCGCTCGGGATCAGGCCCGACAGGTTCATCCGTACGACGGACCCCGATCACATCAGATCCGCCCAGGAGATGGTCCGCCGCGCACACGCGAACGGCGACATCTATCTCGGTACATACGAGGGCTGGTACTGCCCCAGCGAAGGTTTCCGAAACGCGACCGATGTCGAGGAAACGGCGCGCGGGACGATCTGCCCGAATCATCCCGAGGTTCCGCTCCACTGGCTGACCGAGCGCAACTGGTTCTTTCGTCTATCCGCCTACCAGGAGCGCCTCGAGCGCCACTACGCCGACCACCCCGACTTCGTTCAGCCCGAATACCGTCGCAACGAGATGCTCGGTTTCATCCGCACCGGGCTGGAGGACTTCTCGATCAGCCGCGAGCGAACGCCCGGCGACTGGGGCATTCCGTTCCCGATCGCCGCGAACGGCGAGACGTCGCTCCGCGAGGACGGCACGTGGGATCCGGGGGCGGGCAAGATCTACGTCTGGTTCGACGCCTTGATCAACTACATCACCGGTGCGGGGTTTCCCGAGGACGATGTGGCGTTCGCGAGGTGGTGGCCGGCGGATCTGCACATCATCGGCAAGGACATCTCACGGTTCCACGCGATCTTCTGGCCGGCCATGCTGTGGAGCGCGGGGCTGGAGGCGCCCCGACGCGTCTGGGTCCACGGCTGGCTCCTCGCCGCCGGTGGCGAGCGGATGAGCAAGAGCCGTGGCAACTTCTACGACCCGAACGACTTCGTCGCGGCCTTTGGCTCCGATGGTGCCCGCTACGTGGTGCTGCGCGAGGTGCCCTTCGATCGCGATGCCGAGGTTGGCTGGGACTCGTTCATCCGCCGCTACAACGCGGACCTGGCAAACGACTTCGGCAACCTCGTGAACCGCACGGTGTCCATGACGAACCGCTATCTGGATGGTGAACGTCCGGCGCCGGGCCAGCCAGGGAGCCTTGCGGCATCGGCCACGAGCGTCCTGCGCACCTATGCCGATCGGCTCGAAGCGTGTCTGCTCCACGATGCGCTGGCGACGCTGTGGACAATCGTCGAACAGGCCAACCAGCTCGTGGATGCCGAGAAGCCATGGGAGCTGGCGAGGGCCGCGGCATCAGGGGACGCCGCCGCGGCATCGCGCCTTCGCGACGTTCTGGGCGATCTCCTGGAGGCCTGCCGTATTGTCGGGCTGGCCGTCGCGCCGTTCATGCCCGCCACGGCGCCCCGGTTGCTCGCCCAGCTTGGGTATGACTATCCCTACGGTCCGGATGGGAACGGTGGCCCGCCGGTCCTCGACGAGCTCGCCTGGGCCGCGCATGCGACCGACGCCGGACGCGTGACCGCCCCCGAGCCGCTGTTCCCGCGTCTCGAGACCGACGCGGAGCCTGTCGAAACGCGGCAGCCCGGGGGATAGCCATTCGTGACGTCGGTGCCGGCTACCATCCGGCGATGCGTCTGATCGACAGCCATTGCCACCTCAACGCCGATCGGTTTGCCGACGATGTCGACCTTGTCATCGGCGGGGCCCGGCTGGCTGGCGTCGAACGTATCCTCGTGCCCGGCTGGGACGTAGCGTCGAGCGAACGGGCGCTTGCGCTCGCCGATCGGTTCGGCTGGCTCGACGTCGCCGTCGGCGTGCATCCGCATGACGCCGACAAGGTCGACGAAACGGGCTGGAGGCAGGTCGTCGGGTTGGCACAGGACGAGCGGGTCGTCGCGATCGGGGAGAGCGGCCTCGACTACGACCGGGTCTTCAGCCCGATCCCGGCGCAGCTCGCCAACCTCCGACGCAACCTCGGGCTCGCGCTGGACACGGGCAAACCGGCGATCCTGCATTGCCGGTCTGCGACCGGGCGTCGCGACGCGCAGGATGCTCTCGTCGATGAGCTCCAGGCGGCCGGCGTCGGCGACGGCCGCTGGGTCGCCGCCTTCGGGACGCGGCCGCCCGCAATCATCCACTCGTATTCGGGTCCCCTCGACTATGCGCGCACCATGATCGACCTGGGTCTCGCGATCAGCTTCTCCGGGCTCGTGTTCCGCAACGGAGAAGAAGCCTCCGCGGAGGCCGCCGTTCAAGTGCCTGCTGATCGGCTGCTGGTTGAGACCGATTCCCCGTTCCTCTCACCTCCGGGCGCGCCCCGCAAGCGCAATGAACCCGAGTGGGTTCGACTCACGGCAGCTTGGCTCGCCGAGCAGCGTGCCTCGTGGGCGGAGGTCCTCGGAGAGGAGCTGATCGAGAGTTATGACCTGGCCTTCGGCAATCGATGACACTCGACTCGGGGAGGGCGCACAACCGTCCGACACACGCGCCGCCCACAACCGGGTTGACAGCCGGGACCCCCGTTCTGTAGTCTCCACTTAGCACTCACACCCCGAGAGTGCTAAAGCATCGCGGATCGCCGATCGGGATGAGCGCCAGGTACTGGCAGGACCGTCGGAATGGCAGACCGCGTTGCCGCCATACAGGTTCACGGGACGTCGGACACCGGCTCAGATCCGGCCCCCTGACGAGCCCGCAATCCATGCCCGGCGGCCGGCCCTGGCCGCCACAGGAGGGATGCACGTTGGCCACAGCCACTGCCACGTCGACCAAGCTTCGCCCGCTCGGCGATCGCGTGGTCGTCAAGCCGAGCGCCCGCGAGGAGACGACCAAGAGCGGCATCGTCCTCCCGGACACCGCCAAGGAGAAGCCCCAGGAAGGCACGATCGTCGCTGCCGGCCCGGGCCGCATCCTCGACGATGGCAAACGCGAGTCGATGGACGTCAAGGCCGGGGACAAGGTCCTCTACGCCAAGTACGCCGGGACGGAGTTCAAGCTCGACGGTGAGGACCTCCTCATCGTCAGCCAGAAGGACATCCTCGCGATCG
>JBKKCW010000057.1:0-4456 GCA_046712485.1 Candidatus Limnocylindrales bacterium | reverse complement strand
CCGCGCCCTCAAACACCCCCCCACCCCCCCCGCCCCCGCGGGGGGCGGCCCCGGGCGGGCCTGACACGACGACACCGTTGACGATCCGAACCTCGCCGGCGCCGATCGCCTCCGCGCCCGCGTTGCGCAGCTCGTTGATCAACTCCTCGACCCCGGGACCGCTGATCGGGCCGCTGATGGAGATCGTCACGCCGGGACCACCCACGCGGTCCAGCCCCGCGTAGGCCCGGACACGGCGCAGGTCGGCTCGGAGCTCGTCCAGCGACGCTTCGCCTCGGGCCCGGTTCTGATCGAGAGCTGCCAGCTCGGCCTCGAGCAACGAGATCTCTCGCCGTAACTGGTCGTTTCGCGCGTTCAGATTGGCCACGAGCACCGTCAGGTCCTGCGAGGAGAGTTGCGCCAGGCCCGCGCCGCCGGCCTGGGCACGGAGCTGGACCACGACGAGCAGCCCGAGGATGAGGGCCACCATCGCCACCGTCAGCTGGCCTCGCGGGCGGTGCATGCCTAGCCTTCAGGCCCGTCGAGGCCGAGGGGCTGGACCGCGGCCGGTGAGGCCAGCGGGCGCGAATAGCGCAACGTGACCGTCCCGGCGAAGGCCGGCATGTCGACCGTTTCGGGCTCCGCGAACGAGAGCCGGATCCCGTACCCCTCGGCACGCGACCTGACGAAATCGATGAACCCGGGCGAGCGGCTGAGGCGGTCGTACAGATCCGTCGGGCCGATCGCCGTCACCTGGTACGGCGGTGCGAGATAGGCAGAATTGACCAGGAGCGATGAGCCGATGTCGATGATCGCGGTTGTCGTCGTGACCCGTTCGTTGTTGATCGCAATCGCCTCTGCTCCGGCGATCCACAGCTCCTCGACAACGGAGCGGATGTCGCGCGACCCGACCAGGTAGTCGGCCTCGCTGGCATCGGGCGGCACCGGGACCTGGGAGTCGTCCAGCAGCAAGACCATGCCACTGCCCGACAGCGCGATGAGACCGGCGGCTATACGCGCCGCCTCGAGCTCGGCGTTGAGCTGGCGGACCTGGTCGGCCGACCCGGCGCCCTGACCCTCGATGCCCTGGATCGACTGTCGAAGCTCGAGGATCCGGCTCTTGAGCTCATCCTGCTGCGCCTGCAGCTGGGTGGCGGTCTCCAGCAACGGCGTCCGCTCCTGGGTCGTGTAGCGGACCCGAGGCCTCTCCGCGCCCAGCTGGGCCGCGATCAGGAAACCGAGTGCGAGCAGGGCGGCACCTAGCGTGATCTGCCAGCTCGGGATGCGCCGCAGCCAGGCCAGTGTCACGCGGCCGACCCGGGCCCGGGCCGGTGGCTGCGGCGGTAGCCGATGATCATGGCGACGCCGACGACCACCACGATCACGGCCAACGTCACCAGCACGAGACCCGACGCATCGCTGGCCGTCGAGCCGTTGCCCGGGGAGGTTCCCGTACTCGCCGTCGGCATACCGGTCGGCGCCGGCAGGGCGCTGCCACCCGGCGAACCAGACCATGCCGACGGAACGGGTCCCGCGGGCGCGGGTTGCGGGCCGTACCTGATTGGCGGAGCCGCCCCCAGGTCCGCCAGCCACGCTTCACCGAACGCCGTCATGTCCCGCCCAAGGGCGGCCGTGAAGGCCTCGTCGTCAGTCATGCCGTCCGCGTACGAGCGGATCAACGAGACGAGCGTGTCCCGGCCGTGCGTGCGGACGAGATAGTCAACGGCCGATGCGCTCTCGGCGTAGGCCAGGGAGAACCGCTCGAAGCTCGTCGGGAACTGGCCGCCGATGCCATCGAGAGGGATCAGCGTCCCGTCGGCCGCCGAGCGCTCGACGGAGGACCGGTCGTTCGCATCGTAGCCCTGGCTGAGGTAGACGGCCAGACCTTCGTTGAGCCATCGCGGCGGGAAGTGGTACGGATTGCGCGCCGCCGTGTCGAAGACGAGGTGCGTCAACTCGTGGGGGATGACGATCCGGACCCAGGCGTCGTTGATCTCACCCGGAGAGATGAGCGCGAACATCGTCCGGATGTCGGCGTTGGCCTGACCACCAACGTTCTCGCGTGTCCCCGGCCCAAGAGCGTCGTAGAAGGCTTCCTGGTCCGCGTAGACGAAGAAGTCCACAGGGTCCGTCTCGGTGACCTGGAGGAGCTCACTTGCTTCGCGGACCGCGTCTTCGCCGATCTGGAGGGCCTCCGCGCCAAACGCGTCGCCCCCGTCATACCAGTGGACACGCACCAGGTTGCCTGCCTCGGTTCGCCAATCAAAGCGGTCGTCCTCGAACGTCAGCCGGACCTCGGGGCCGACCTCGATGTCATTCGGATCATCGGCCCCAACGAGCCGCCATCGGGCGATCAGCGGCGTGTTCGGCATGATGTGCCCGTCCGCACCGGGATCCAGCTCGTGGCGCAACGTCGTCGCGCCGGAGCCCGCGGGGGGAGGCACGAGGATCACCGACTGCACGTCGGCCCCGGCCGTGCCCAGAAGCAACTCGACCCGTCGCAGCTCCCGGTCGATCGTGACGGGCTGGCTGAACGTCACCCCCGTTTCAAACGACGACGTCGCGGTCGGCGTCCCGAACTCGGCCCACCCGGTGGCCGCGGCGACGAGCGTGACCTGCCAAAGCGGGATGACGGACAGCACCACGAGCAGCAAAGCAGCCATGATGGGCTGCCTGGCGGCGTCCCGATGCAGGACGGTCAATCCGCCCACGCCAACCCGGCCATCCGTACGACCCCAAGTCCGTTCTGGTTCGCGCCGAGCAAGCCTGTCCGCGAGAGTGCCCAGCCCGGCGTGTACACAAGCGGCACGACCGGGACCTCGTCGCGGACGATCGACTCCGCCCGGTCGTACGCGGCGGCCGCTGCGACAGGATCGGTCGCCCCTCCGGCCTCCGCGATAGCGGCATCGAACGCGGCGGAGCTCCATCGACCGTAGTTGTTCGAGGCACCCGTCTGGAGAAGAACGCCCAGGAAGTCGTTCCGGCCCGGATAGTCCGCCACCCAGCCGAGCGTCCACATGTGGGGCGGTTCGGCAGCCAGCCGGTCGAAATACCCGTCGCCCATCGTTTCCCAGATCAGGGTGATCCCGAGTTCGCGTTCGACCTCTGCGCGGATCGCTTCGTCGAACCCGCCACCAAAGGTCAAGAGCGTCGTCTCCGGGAATCCATCGCCCTCCGGATAGCCGGCCTCGGCGAGGAGTGCGCGCGCGGAGTCCGGGTCGTACTCGGGCAGGAAATCCCCGTCGCTGCGACCGGGAATGCCCGGCGGCACCATCGAGTTGGCCGGCTCGAGCGACCCATCGGAGGCCGCAAGGGCTGCGATCCGGCGCCAGTCAACCGCCCTGCCGAAGGCCTGGCGAACGAGCACGTCGTCGAAGGGGGCGCGACTCGTATCGAAGCCGTAGTACTGCACCGACAACGAGGCCACCTCGCGGAGTTGCGGTCCGAGCGTCTCGTCGTAGGCGATCCAGCTCGCGTCGAAGCCGCCGATTGGCGCGTAGTCGAGCTCGTCCTCCTCGAACGCCGCCACGGCGCTCCGGCCACCAAGATCCCCGACGAGTTCGAGGTTCCTGATCTCTGGAGGGCCTGCCCAATACCGCTCGTTCGCGGTCAGTTCGAGCCCGTTCTCCGTGGCGCCCGTGAGCACGTAGCCGCCGCTCGACACGAACCCGCTCCGCGGCTCGAGCGCGGCCGAGTTCTGGCCGACGCCGGGCGGTACCACCCCGAACGTCGGTCCGGCGACGATATTCGGGAAGTCCGATGCGGGGCGGACCAGGTCGACGGTCAGCTCGTTCGCGCCGTCGTCCGCACGCAGGCCCACCCCCGCTGGATCCGGGTTCTGGCCCCGGAGATACGCCTCGGCGCCGGCGATGTCGAGGGCGAGCGACGCGAGTGGCGATGGCTGCACTGGGTCGATGAGACGCAGCCAGCTGCGCATGACGTCCGACGGGCGCAACGGGCTGCCGTCCGAGAACGCGAGGTCCGGGCGGAGTTGGAACGTGATGGTCCGCCCGTCATCGTCGAACGACCAGGCCTCGGCGAGCGCCGGGCGCAGTTCGAGATTGGCATCGAACGCCGTCAGCGACTCGAACAGCTGGGCGCTGATTGCCGCGCTGCCGGCGTCGCCCTGAACGGCCGGATCGAGCGTTTCGGGCGTTCCGGTGAGGATCCGGGCAGGCCGGTCGCTGGGCGCGATGCTCGGGGACGAACACGACACCAGCGCCGCAAACAAGGCGAGGGTCGCGACGAGCCGCAGCATCCCGCGGAGTATACGAGCGCCAGCCCAAGGCCCCCGAAAGCACCCACGGAACCCGCAACCCGCGTGGGCGCCCCGCAACCCGCGCCCGCCAAGACGGTCGCCGCGAACGCGTTGAGCTACTGAACCGCGCCCCACGTGGGGCGGTCGAGGCGAAGGCGGAGGTGAGCAGCGGAGCGAGCGACCTGAAAGGGTCGTGAGCGAGCAGCGCAGCCGACAACG
>JBKKCW010000056.1:0-7775 GCA_046712485.1 Candidatus Limnocylindrales bacterium | reverse complement strand
GGTTCGAAGTTCACGAACTCCTTGGCCTTGAACTCGGTCATCTTGTAGGGACCGGACCCGATGAACAGCTCCTGCGAGATGGGCAGGGTCGTGTACTCCTCGAGCGTCTTGCCATCGAACGGATGCTTCGGAGCGATCCGGATGATGGCGAACACGTTCGGCACGACCTGCGCGTTGGGTTCCGTCAGGTCGAAGGCGATCGTCAGGTCGTCGATGACCCGGATCCCTTCGCAATCGAGCGACTCGTCGGCAACGACCGCCTCGGAGCCCTTGATCGGCGCGAGCCGGCCGCCGATGTTCGAGCCGGCCGTCGCCTTGAGTCCGGTGTTGTACGTGAACGCGACGTCCGCGGCCGTGACCGGCTGACCGTCATGCCATGTCGCGCCCTCGACCAGGTGGAATGTGTACGTGGTGCCATCGGGACTGACGTCGAAACCCGTGGCCAGGTCATACAGGATAGATCCGTCCGCGGCGATCGAGACGAGCTGCTGTGCGCACCAGTTCCAAGCGAATTCCTGACCAAATGACTTCCAGGGGAGGAACCCGTCCGTCAGGCCGCCCTCGAAGGCGCCCATCCGGATCGTGCCTCCGCGGGCTACGGCAGCCGTAGGAGCTGCCGTCGCCGGGGCAGCGGTCACGCCGGGGGCGGCCGAGACCGGAGGCGCGGCCGACTCCTGGGCGGGGGCGCAGGCCACGAGGGCGGCGCTCGTGCCCGCGAAGACCCCAGCCTTGAGGACGGACCTTCGGCTGAGGGCTGGTCCCTGGATCCCGTCCAGGGTGCGTTTCACGAGGGGCGGACCGTTTGAATCGAGGGTCGGGGATCGCTCAGGTTCGGCCATCGTCCAATGCCTCCTCCTGTGCCAACGAGGGCTGGCGCCACGCGTGGCCCAGGGATCGTATTGCATTCAGACTGCAACATCAAGGGTTCTGTGCACCATCTGTGGACGACAGGCTACTCTCTTGCAGGTGAGCAATCCGCCTGTTCCGGCCCCGGAGAAGCTCCTCATCCGCGGCGGCACTGTCTTCGATGGAAGCGGCGCGCCGGGCATCCGTGCCGACGTCGCGATCGAGGGCTCGCGGATCGTGGCAATCGGCCCGCGGGCCGCCTACACGTCCGCGCGGATCATCGACGCCGACGGCCTGGCCGTGGCTCCCGGGTTCATCGACATGCATTCGCACGCCGATTTCACGCTGCCGGCCTTTCCGGGTGCGCTGAACTCACTGGCCCAGGGCGTGACCAGCGAGGTGATCGGCAACTGCGGCTACTCGCCTGCGCCGGTCTCGGCCGATCCCCGGCGAGCGGCGGACCAGGTCGCGGCCTGCCATGGCCTGGGGCCCGATTTGGATTGGAGCTGGCGCTCCTTCGACGAGTACCTCGGCGCCCTGGATCGGGCGCGACCCGCAGTGAACTGCATTCCACTCGTCGGGCACGGGATGCTCCGCCTGGCCGTCGTGGGATCGGACGACCGGCCGGCCAGCGAAGCGGAGCTGACCTCGATGCAGGCGTTGGCCGGCGACGCACTCGCGGCGGGCGCCTGGGGCATAAGCACCGGGCTCGTCTACCCGCCGGGCTCGTATGCACCAACCGATGAGATCGTCCGGATCGGCGAGGCGCTGCGGGTCGTGGACGGGATCTATGCCAGCCACATCCGCGACGAAACCGATGGCCTGACGGACGCACTTGCGGAAGCCGTGTCCATCGGCCGCCAGCTCGGCGTCCGGGTGCAGGTGTCCCACCTCAAGGCGGCGGGACGATCGAACCACGGTCACGCCCCCGAGGCGTTGGCCGTCCTCGGCGAAGCTCGGGCCGCCGGTGGGCGGGTCACCCAGGACGCCTATCCGTATCTCGCGGGGAGCACCCTGCTGACCCAGCTGCTACCACCCTGGGTCCACGATGGCGGCCCGGACGAGCTTGTCAGGCGCCTCGAGTCGCCGGTTGTCCGGACACGGATCGTCGCCGAGGTCCGCGACGGGCTCCCTGGCTGGCCCAACTACTACCAGTCGGCCGGTGGACCCGCATCCATCCAGATCGCGGCCGTTTCGACGCCTTCGCTGCGCTGGCTCGAGGGGTTGTCCCTCAGCGAGGCCGCGGCCCGCACCAATGGCGACCCACTGACCGTGGCGTTCGACACGCTGGTCGCCGATCGCGGCGCCACGACGATGATCATGACCCTGATGGAGGAGGCCGACGTCGATGCCATCCTCGACGATCCGGCGACCGCGGTCGGCTCGGATCAGCTCGGCGTGACCTCGCCGAGCGCACGTGTGCACCCCCGCGCCTACGGGACGTTCGTGCGGATCCTGGGCCGCCACGTTCGGGAGCGCCGGCGGTTCGATCTCGCGACCGCTGTTCACCGGATGACCGGGCTGCCCGCGAGCATCCTGGGGCTCGTGGATCGCGGACGGATCGCTCCCGGTCAGATCGCGGACCTCGTGGTGTTCGACCCGGCGACGGTCGCGGATGGCTCGACCTACACGGATCCGACAGCACCGCCTCAGGGGGTCGAGGCGGTCCTGCTCTGTGGGCGGTTCGCGATCGAGCGCGGACGTCCGGTAGCCATCGGCCTCGGCGAGGTTGTCCGCCGGACCGTCAGTGGACCCCGCCTGACGCCTCGATCGGGATGACCTCCTCCACGACGCGGCCCCGCAGCCCGTAGAACTGCCGACCAAGGTTCGAGACCGAACAAACGTGGTTCGGCACGATCCGGATCCGATCGCCGACGGCGATTGCCGAATCGGCCGCCACGTCGAGGACACCGTGCTCCTCGGACAGCCGGACCAGCCTGCCATCCGCATCGATCACTCGCCCAAAGTCCGTCAGGGGACTGCTGGAATGTGCGCCGCGGTCCAGGCCGAACGTCTTCGACCCGGCGTCGATCACTGCGCGATCCCGCGCCGGCCGGCTCACGACCGTCACGGCGATCGACAGCGCACAACTCTGATCGTCGATCGTGCCAAGCGCGACCTGCAGGTTGTCGTAGAACACATACGTACCGGGCCGCATCTCGGTCAGGCCCGACGCGCTGTCGAGGAACCGTGCCGTCGGCGTGGACCCCGCACTCACGGACTCGATCGGGATGCCGAGGGCCCGGGTCGCCAGCGCCGCGTCGACAACCGCGCTCGTCTCGACGGCGGCGATGGCCTCGACCTCGCCCGCGTCGCGTGCACCGTATGACTGGCCGGCGTGCGTGAACATCCCGGTCAGCCGAAGGCCGTCGAGCTCCGCGATACGCCGGGCCAGCGTCGGAGCGTCGGCCGGGAGGACCCCGCATCGCCGCAGGCCACTGTCGATCTCGAGCCAGACATCGATCGCGATTCCCGCCGCGGCAGCCGCGCCTGCCAGTACTGCGGCTCCTTCGATCCCGTCCACGGCCAGCGTCAGCCGCCCGGTTGCGGCCAGCCGGATCGCGCGGTCGAGCTTGGGGGCCGCCACGATCTGGAAGGCGACGAGGATCGGCGCCTCGATGCCGGCGATCACCAGGGCTTCCGCTTCGTCCAGCTTCGCGACCGTGATCCCGACCGCCCCGGCGGCAAGCTGGCGTCGGGCGATCCCTGGTGCCTTGTGGGTCTTGAAGTGCGGACGAAGATTCAGGCCAACTCGCCTCGACTGGTCGGCCATCGACGCGATGTTGGCGTCAAGCCGATCGAGATCCACGAGGAGGGCAGGTGTGTCAAGCCTGGCCCAGGTATCGCCGCGTTCGACGACCGCCGGTCCTCCCGCACTGCGCGTCCCAGCGATGTCGCGTTGCAGTGTGGCTTCGTACATGAGCACATAGTACAGCCACGCTGTTAGCCGCCTAGAGTCTCGGCGAGCCGAGCATGCCGGTGCTTGCGAGGAAGCCGGCGAACGCCTCATATTCGGCGTCGGTGAGGCTGTGATATGGCGCCCGTCGCCAGCGGCCGGCCAGACCGGCCGCCTCGAGCGTCGCGTGAAAGCCTGCATCGAACCCGCCGGGCATTGCCAGGATGCGATCCATGTACGGGCGCTCGTACCGGTCGATGAGCAAGCCTGCGGTGGTCAGATCGCCGGCGACGATGAGCTCCCAGTAGCGATGGGCGATCGGTGGATTGAAGTGCAGGAACGTCGACATGTAGCCGTCGCAGCCATACGGATGGATGTCCAGGTGGTTCTGCTTCTGACCGCCGGAGATGACGGCCCAGACCGGATGGCAAAGGCGACCCACCCGGCGACCGAATTCGCCGCACAGATCGTCCTTGAGGGCGACGATCCTCGGTTCCATCTCGACGAGGATACGGAGGGTCTCGAGCCCGATGGCTTCGATCCCGGCGAAGGCGGCCGTGACGATCATGACCGGGATTTCTTCTGCCACCGCCCGGTAGTGAGCGGCCAGCGTTTCGACGGTTACGGACCGACCCCAATTGGGCGGCAGGACCATCAGGACATCTGCCCCGGCATCGCGAGCCTCGCGCGCGAACGCCCGCTCGATCGTCGTTGGCCACTGCCGGTCCGCGGCCACGACCATCGCCCGACCGGCGGTCGCGCGGACGACCAGCCGAAGGAGGTCGCCGACCTCGCGGTCGGACAGGATCGAGTGCAGGGAGTCGCCGTAGGTCAGGAGCATCGTCCCGCTGCCGGCCGCGACGGCGTGGTCGATGGCTCGTGCGATCCCCCCGGCATCGAGCGCGCCATCCTCGGTGAATACGGGATGCACGCTGGTCATGGGTCCTCTCAGCGCTTGCCGCACCCATGCTCGATCCATGCCGCGCTCGGCGGTCGGCACGAAAGGCCTCAGAAGGTCGGAGGGCTGATGATGATGAGGATCTCGGCTTCGTCGTCCGAGCGGTTCATGAACCGGTGCAGCAACTCGCGATGGATCTTGATGCTGTCGCCGCTCTCGAGCTCGTATTCCTGCCCGGCAACCTCGGCGATCACGTCGCCACTCAGGACGACGGCGCACTCCTCGCTGGCGTGGCTGTTGGGCACCGCGCCGGTCGAGCCGCCGGGTGCAAGCGACAGGGACAGCACTTCGAACTCGCCCGAAGTGTCGGCCGAGACCAGCTCGTATTCGAGAGCTCGATCGGGGAAGTTCATCTTGGTTCGCCGGTCGCGGCGGACGACGATCTCGCGCTGGACGGTGCCGATCAGGAATTGGAACATCGGCACATCGAAGGCCTGGCCGATCCGGCGGAGCGAGCTGATCGACGGGTCGGACGCGCCGCGTTCGATCTGGCTTAGCGCGCTCACCGTCAAGTTGACCCGGGTCGCAAGCTGGGCGAGGGTCAGCCCTCGCCGGAGCCGCTCCCGCCGGATGCCCTCGCCGATCGTCTCCGAGCCTCGACCCCGGTCGTCTTCGGGCACGGGGGCGCGGGCCTCGGGCGAAAGTTCCGTCGGGTTGGTCATCCTGGTCCCCCGCCTACGTCGAACGCGACCGATCGAACCTGGGTCATGGCCTCGAAGATGTGCCGCCCGCCGACCCGGCCACGGCCGGAGGCCTTGCCGGCCCAGCCGCCGAAGGGGAGGTGCAGCTCCCAGTAGTTGCTCGTGTCATTGACCGTGACCTGCCCCGTCTGGAGCCGTTCCGCGAACCAGAAGGCGCGATCGAGGTCCTTCGTGAAGACGGCGGAGCTCAGACCAAGGGAGCTGGCGTTGGCCGCCTCGAGCAGGGCCCGGTCGTCGCTGAACGCCGTGATCGGGGCGATCGGCCCGAAGGTCTCCTCGCGGGTCACCGCCGCGCCGTCGGGCACCCCGGCGAGGACCGTAGGCTCGTAGAACAGGCGCGTGGGTTGGTCCGGCATCCGCCGGCCGCCAAACGCGACCGTCGCGCCGCGGCCGCGCGCATCGTCGACGTGGGCATCCATCTTGGCCGCGACACCCTCGTTGTTGACCGGGCCCATCGTCGTGCCCGCATCGCGCGGGTCGCCAAGCTGGATCCCCTTTGCCACGTCCACGAGGCCGTCGACCAGCCAATCGTGGACCGACGTCGTGGCCATGATCCGTTCGGCAGCGGCGCACGACTGACCGGCGTTGAAGAAGGCCGCCGAGCCGATGGCGGCGATCGCCCGTTCGCGATCGGCGTCCTCGAGGACGATGATTGGGCCGTTCCCACCGAGCTCCATGACGACTTCCTTGCCAACCGCCAGGCGCTGGATGGCCGCCCCGACCGCACTCGAGCCGGTGAACCCGACGACGACGACGTCCGGGTGCTGGACAAGGGCCGAGGCCATCTCGACCGATGGTCCCGTCAGGAGGCTGAACAGCCCCTCCGGGACGCCGGCCTCGACGATGCAGTCTGCTAGGAGCGCCGCGATGCCCGCGGTGGTGGGCGCAGGCTTGAGGAAGACCGCGTTGCCGCTGGCGAGGGCCGGGCCGACGTATTCGACCGGAATGTTGATTGGGAAGTTCCAGGGAGTGATCGCGACGACGACGCCACGCGGCTGCCGGAAGGTCATCACCCGTTTGCGTGGATCCTCTACCGGGATCGTGTCACCCGTGAGCCGTCGCGCTTCGGCCGCCGCCAGCCGGAACCCGCTGGCGGCCGACGCGACCTCGCCGAGCGCCTCGGCGAGTGGCTTGCCGTGCTCGAGGACGAGATCCGCCGCGATCGTTCCCCTCCGGCGATCGATTACGTCCGCGACCCGCTCCATATCGTGCGCACGTTCAAATGGGGTGCGCCAGCGGTGGCGCTCGAAGGCCTCTGCTGCCAGCTCCACGGTTCGGTCGACGTCAGCCGGCCCGGCCGAGGCAACCTCGGCGACGGGTTCACCGGTCGCGGGACTGATGAGGACGACGGTCTTACCCGTGGCGGGATCGATCCACTGGCCTCCGACGAGGAGACGATGACGCCTCGTCCGCACCGTGGACAGGGTGGTCATGGTTCCCTTCCCATTGGTGTAGGCGTCGGTGGGCTCCCGATTCAGAGGCGCGGCGTGGCATCTCCTGAAATCACACTGTCGTCTCGCTGTCATACTAAACCTGTACGCGACAACCGGTCAACGGAATCCGGGGCACCTCTGGGTCCGCGAGGAAGGTCGCCCGGCATGAAGTCGAAGGAGGCGCTCCGGGTGGTGGGAGACTCGGACATCGCGACGGCCGGCCGATGACGCGGCGGATCGCGCTCGTCGGGCTCAGCTGGATCTCGGCGGATCTCGCCGGTGAAGCTGCCGATCCGACGCTCGGAACAGCCATCCCATACAGCCACGCCTCGGCGATCGCCGCCATCCCGGACCTCGAGATCGTCGCCGGGTGCGACATTTCCGAAAGCGCCCGCACGGTGTTCCAAGACCGCTGGTCGGAGCGCTGGCCGGACCTCCGGGTCTATGCGGATTACCGCGAGATGCTCCAGACCGAGCGGCCGGAGCTCGTCGCCGTGGTGACTCCCGACCATCTCCATGCGGCGGTCGTCCAGGCGGTGGTCGACGCCGGGGTCCGGGGCATCTTCTGCGAGAAGCCCCTGGCGACGACACTCGAGGAAGCCGACGCGATCATCGACGCGGTCCGCGGCGCCGGGGTCACGATGAACGTCAACTACACTCGGCGCTGGTACCCGGAGTTCGTGGAAGCTAGGCGGCTGGTGCGCGAGGGTGCGCTCGGGCCGCTGTCGCAGATCGTCGTCCAGATGGGCGGTCCGCGATCCATGCTCTTCCGCAACCACACCCACGCGATCGACCTGATCAACTTCCTCGCGGACGGCAGTCCGGTCTGGGTCTGGGCAGAGCTCGAACGCGGCTTCGAGGCCTACGGCACGGCTTACGCGGGCGATGGCGGCAACGACCCGGCCACTGAGCCCGGCGCCAACTACTACATCGCCTACGAC
>JBKKCW010000055.1:0-3420 GCA_046712485.1 Candidatus Limnocylindrales bacterium | reverse complement strand
GCCAGGTGCGCGCGGGGCCCGGCGAGGGCGCGGGGCCCGGCGCCGGTGCGCACGGAGCCCGGCGAACTCCGGGGCCCGTGCCGGCGAAATAGGAGTCCCCCGCGGCGAGGGCTTCTGTCGGGGAAGGCGCGGGCTGCGGTACGCTCGGGTCATGCAGGGGTATGCGCCGGACACCGCGCTGATCGTCGTCGACGTCCAGAACGACTTCGCCGACCCGGAGGGATCGCTGAGCGTTCCCGGGGCCTCAGACGCCATAGCCGCCGTCAATCGAGAGATCGCGGCGGCGACCCGGGCGGGCGCGACCGTGGTTGCCACGCAGGACTGGCACCCCGAACGGACGCCGCACTTCGTCACGGACGGCGGGCCCTGGCCGGTCCATTGCGTGCGTGGCACCTGGGGTGCCGAGCTCCATCAAACGCTCGCACTCCCAGCGGATGCGCCGCGTGTCCGAAAAGGCGCCAACGGAGAGGACGGGTACTCCGGCTTCACCATGCGCGACCCGGAGACGGGCGAGACGACCCGGACCGAGCTCGCGGGGATTCTGCGCGAGGCCGGGGTCGTCGCCGTGGCGGTGGTCGGGCTGGCCACCGACTATTGCGTCAAGGCGACCGCGCTCGACGCCGTGCGGGTCGGCCTGCGCACGACGGTGCTGACCGACGCCATCGCCTCGGTCGATCTCGAGGTCGGCGACGGCGCGCGCGCGCTCGACGAGCTCCAGGCTGCATGCGTGGAGCTGCAGGCATCCGTCGCGTGATCCGGCTTCTGCTCCGGCTCGCCCTTCTGGGGACCGGCCTGGCCTGGCTGATCGACCGGCTGCTCGCAGCCCGCGGCGCCGTGCCCGACCCGATCCGAACCTTCGTCGTCATCGACGCCCCGATTGATCGCGTCTGGGCGGTCCTGACCGATGTACAGGGCCAGCCACGCTGGATGGATGATATGAAGGCCGTCCGGCTGTTGACCAGGCCGCCCATTGGCGTCGCGACTCGTGCCGAAGGCGATATCCGGATCTTCGGGATCGGCGTCCTCGACCCGATCACGATCACCGAGTTCGAGCCACCCCACCGGTTCGCGGTTCGCCACGAGGGCCAATTCAGCGGTGCCGGCATCGTCGAGCTCGAAGCTGGGGTCGACGGCACGACGACGATCGTGCGCTGGGAGGAGACGATCGTTCCGCCTCACCTTCCGAACCTCGGCGCGATCGTCCTGACACCCATCCTCCGTCTCGTCTTCCAGCGGGACATCGCCAACCTCCGCGAACTCATCGAGACCGGCGCACGGCGGTCCTGACACCGATCGTGGAGATCCACCTCGTCGACGCGACCTACGAGCTGTTCCGCGCGCACTTCGCTCCCCGGCCGCCCATCCTGGGACGTGGCGGGATCGCGCTGTCGGGCGTGTCTGGCCTCGTCGAGCAGCTTCTGTACCTGCTCCGCGAAGAGAATGCGACGCACGTCGGGTGCGCCACCGACCGGGTCATCGAGTCGTTTCGCAACGACCTCTACCCGGGCTACAAGTCATCGGCCGGAGTGCCGCCCGAGCTGCTGGCACAGTTCCCGATCGCGGAGGCCGCGGTCGAGGCGCTGGGCATCGTCCTGTGGCCGATGGTGGAGTTCGAGGCGGACGACGCGATTGCCGCCGCGGCCGTGCGGTTCGCCGAGGACCGGCGCGTCGAGCGGATCCTCGTCTGTACCCCGGACAAGGACATGGCGCAGCTTGTCCGCGACGATCGGATCGTGCTCTGGGATCGCCGTCGTGGGATCGTTTACGACGATGCCGGGGTCCGCGCGAAATGGGGCGTGGCGCCCACCTCCATCCCCGACTATCTGGCGGTCGTCGGCGACGCATCCGATGGCTACCCCGGCCTCCCCGGATGGGGCGCCAAGTCGGCGGCCGCCGTTCTCGCCGAATATGGCTCCCTCGACGACATTCCGCGCAAGGCAAGCGCCTGGGAGGTGCCCGGTCTGGGTGGGACACGCGCGATCGGTCTGGCGTCCAGCCTCGTTGCCCATTGGGACGAGGCGATTCTCTATCGCGACCTTGCCCGCCTTCGAACGGTCGCCGACGGCGTCCCGGTCCGCCAGATCGACGTCGAGGAGCTCCGCTGGCACGGCGCGCCACAGGTCGAGTGGGAGGCGTTCTGCGACGAGTGGGGGCTGGCCCGGCTGGCGGCCCGACCCCATCGCTGGCGAGTCGACTAGGATCAGCCCCCCGCGGCAGGGTCGCCGGCTTGCCCGACAAGGTGGAGCAGCGCCGAGTGGTGGGCAGGCGGAGCGGCCAGGATCCCGATGGACCGTGGGCCGCGCGCGAGGTTGAACCACGGCCCGCCGTCCATGGAGGTGACGCGTGCACCGCCGCGCTCGGCGATCAGCCCCGCAGCCGCCACATCCCAGACCGACAGGCCGCCCTGCTGGATGAACGCGTCGAATCGTCCGTTGGCGACGTAGGCGAGCGCGAGGGCCGCCGATCCCATCGAGCGTGAGATGCGGATCTGCTTTCGGACGCTGCGAGCTCGCGATGTGGCCGACCGGCCTCCGAGCGCCATCGAGATCACGAAATCGGAGAGCTTGTCCTTGTCGGACGTGGCCACCGGACGGCTGTCGAGCGTGGCCGGTGCGTCGCGCGCGGCCGCGAACGATTCGTGGCGCGTCGGATCCACGATCACACCGACCGTGGGGACGCCGTCGACGACGAGCCCGATCGACACGCAGAAAATCGGCAGGCCATTGGCGTAGTTGACCGTCCCGTCGAGCGGGTCGACGATCCACACCCGGCCGTGTCCCGACGTGGGCGCCTCGCCGGCCACCGCGCGGTGCTCGCCGGTCTCCTCGGCCAGGATTGCGTCATTGGGGTACGCGGCCCGGATCGCTTCGACGATCATCGCCTCGGACAGATGGTCCGCCTCGGTCACCACGTCCCGAGCGCTCTTGTAGTCGATCTGCCCGAGTCGCTCGTAGCGGTCCATCAGGATGTCGCCGGCGCGCCGTCCGAGATCGAGTGCGAATGCGAGTTCGTCGCCGAGCGCCGTCGACGCCGCCCCGACACCCGGCCCGGGCGCGATCACGGCGCGCTGCACTCGATGGTGAGATCGCGAACGGTCGAGCCGAGCCCCACGACACGTTTGGAGAAGGTCAATGTCTGACCGGGTTCGATCGGCGGGCTTAGCACGAGGCCGGCGGCGCCGCCGCTCCGGTCGAGTGGATCGGTGAGCCGGCAGGTCGTCCGGCCCGTGCTTCGGCCCTCATTGGTGACGGTCAGCGTGACTGACAGCCCGTCCCCATCGCCTCGAAGGCCGCTGATCTCGTGCGTGAACGGGCCGATCCCCGAGATCGCCAACCGGCCGGCGATAGCGCGCGCCACCATCGCGATAGCAACGCCGACGAAGGCAATACCGTGAACCAGCGTCGCCGACACGTCCCCCAG
>JBKKCW010000054.1:0-5016 GCA_046712485.1 Candidatus Limnocylindrales bacterium | reverse complement strand
TTGAGCTCAGCTTCGTCGGTGACGAATCCTGAGATGCCCGGCCCCGGGCCGCCTGGCTCGCTGGCCACGAGGCGTTTGGGCGGCCGAGGGTTCGTGCCGGGCACCCGCTCGTCGGTAGCGGTTCGGCCGGCCTCGAGCACGCGGTTGGCCAGCGCGAGAATCTGCGGCGTCGACCGGAAATTCGTCTCGAGCGTGACGACCCGCGCGCTCGGATATCGCGCCGGGAAGCCGATCAGGTAGTCGCTGCTCGCACCGGTGAACGAGTAGATGGTCTGGTCCTCGTCGCCCACCACGGCGAGGTCCTCCCGGCCGCCAAGCCAGGCGTCGAGCAAGCCCGCCTGCAGGGGGTTCGTGTCTTGGTACTCGTCGACAGAGAACCAGCGATACCGATCGCGGACTGCCGCGGCGACCGCCTCGTTCGACTCGATCAGCTCGGTCGTCCGAGCCAGCATGTCCTCGAAATCGATCAATCCGGCTCGCCCGAGCGCCGCGTCGTACCGGCGAAACAGGTCCCCCAGCAGGTCCGCCGGGAGTGGTCCGTCACGATCCAGCGCAATCGACGCCGCGACGTAGTCGTCCGGGCCGATCCGCCGGGCCTTTGCCCACTCGATCTCGGCGGCGATGTCCCGCACCTCGCGGAATCGATAACCCCTCGGCAGCCGGGTGACGAGCGGGGCAAGGATCGGGATCTTCGACGCGACGACTCGCGGCGCCTCACCGCCCTGGACCTGCGGCCAGAAATGGCGGAGCTGCCGGAGCGCTGCGGCATGGAACGTTGCCGCGGTCACACCCGGGTGCCCGAGATCGGCAAGGCGCGTCCGCATTTCGCCAGCCGCCTTGTCGGTGAACGTCACGACCAGGACGTCGCGGGGCCGGACGACGCCCGTCGCGATCGCATACGCGACGCGCCGAGCGATCACCCTGGTCTTGCCGGTACCTGCGCCCGCGAGGATGCACAGCGGACCGTTGGTGATGACGACGGCCTCGCGTTGCGCCGGAACGAGGTCGAAGAGCAGGTCGTCCGCGTCGCGCGCTGGCACGCGTCCATCGTACCGGCGCAACCTGCACCGACGATCAATCGGGCGATGCAGCCGTGGTCGGATCCGCGCCTGACTGCAGAATTCGCTGGTCGACGGTTTACAGGCGCCGTATGCTCGTGACTCGTAGCGGGCGGACGTCCCGTCCGGCAGGGTCATGAGGGAGGATCGATGGATCAGAGCCAACCGACCGGCGATCCAGCAGCACCGCCGCCGCCGGCCTCCACGCCGCCGACCGCCGGCTGGGCAGCTCCGCCGCCGCCCGTCCAGGCCAATTCGGCAGGCTTCGTCTACGCGGATGTACCGAACCGGGCGATCGCCTACATCATCGATGTCATCATCGTCGGCATCGTCGCGGCGATCATTGGTGCCGTGCTCGGCGGATTGAGTCTGGCGGCCGCGACAGTCGATCCGGACACCCTCGCGATCGAGATCAATGTCGTGGGTCTGATCGTGTCGACCGTCGTCAGCGCGGCCCTCAGCGCGGCGTACTTCATCTACACCTGGACCAGCATGCGCGGTACCGTCGGCATGAAGGTCCTCGGGATGCAGATCGGGAACGCGGGGGATGGCAAGACTCTGACGATGGACCAGGCAACTCGCCGCTGGCTCGTCATCGCGGCCCCCGGGATCGTGGCCCAGGTTCTCCTGGTCGTCCCCTCGATCGGGATCCTGCTCGGCCTGCTCGCCTTCGGCTGGTTCCTCTATCTGCTGTGGACGACCTACAGCAGCCCGACGAAGCAGGGCTTCCACGACAAGTTCGCGAACACGATGGTGGTCAAGGCGGCACGCTCGGCGGGCTGACACCCCCGAATCACCTGAGGCAGCCCGGGCGCCCCCGCCGTCATCGGGGGCGTTGCCTCGCCCGGCGCTACAACGGCGGCCAGGGGATCGCCGGCCAGGTCGGCGAAGGGAACGGGAAGGTGCCGGCGGCGAGCAAGGCATCCGTGCGCTGGATCGTTGCCCGGACCTCAGTGCGCGACAGGAGGGTTCGCAGCGTCGCGCCAAGGGTACGGTCGAGCTCGATCTTGAGCCGGTGCAGCCCATCGAGCTCGTCCGGCCCGAACGGCTGGCCCCGCCAACCCCACAGGACGGTCCGCAGCTTTGGCACGGCCGAGAAACAGACGCCGTGATCCACCCCGTGAATCTGCCGGCCGCCGTCGACTGCAAGGATGTGGCCGCCCTTTCGATCCGTGTTGTTCATCACGGCGTCGAGGACGGCCATGCGGCGCAGGCGCGGGTCGTCCGCGAGGATCATCGCCACGACATCCACCTCCGGGTCTGCCTCGACGAATGACTGGACCATGCCTTCACCAAACGGGCCGTCGCGCAGGACCGTTGGCGGCACGATGCCCCAGCCGGATGCTTCGGACACGTGCCAGGCGGCGACCTCACGACGCGCCAGCGTGCCGTCCGGGAAGTCGTTGAGCGGCCGCTCGCCGAGGACCGGTTTGTAGATGGCCCGCAGCACCTGCGGGGGCTCCGGTTCGGGGCAGACCCGGGTCACGGTCACGAGCATCGCGTTGTTGGACGAGCCCAGGATCCGCCCGACGACATCGATCTCGCCGTCGCGCAGCACGGCCAAGTTCGTCGCGCGATCCTGCACGGGACGCGGACCGGCTAGTTGACGAAGTGGCCGTTGCGCCGCGGGCAGATGTGGCCCTGTGGATCGAGCGGCTGACCGCACAGCGGGCAGGGTGGGCGACCCGAGGCCACTACCCGGGCGGCGCGCGTCACGAACGATCGGGCGGCAGCAAGGCTGATCCGAACGCGAAGCAGGTCCGGGCCGTCCTCGTCCTCGTCGTCGTCCTCGTCAGGGTCGATCGCTTCGCCATCCTCGGACTCCGCCCTGGCCTCGACGAGCACCTTCTCCGCACCACCGTCCCAGCCGAGCGTCAGGGATCCGGCGCGGAAGGCCTCGTTGATCGGCTCGTCGAGCGGGGCGCTGTCATCGGTGGGCTCGGCCTGCGGCAGTACGGCGTCTGGAACGCCGCGGCGCTCGAGCTCGGAGATGAGGTCGCCCAGGCGTTCGGCGAGCACGGCAACCTGCACTTTCTCCATCACGACCGAGACGACCCGCGGGCCTTCCCGGGCCTGCAGGAAGAATGTCCGATCGCCGGGTTGGCCGACTGTTCCGGCCACGAATCGTTCCGGTGGATCGAAGAGGTACCGTCGACGAGGCATGCGATGGACTCTATACCGATTCGTCCGAAGCGGGCCTACGCGACTTCGACGCTCACGGTATGCCAGCCACGCGCGCCGTCAGGGGCGGGCGTGCTCCGCTGCTCGGTCTGGGTCTCGCCCGCGCCGTCGGTCGCGCGGACCTGGAGGATATGCCCGCCGGACGTCGCGGGCCAGTCATAGACCCACTGGACCCAGGTCGCGTCCGAGATCGGCGCGGAGAGGCGGGCTTCGTGCCACGTGCCGTCCACTGCGACCTCCACGTTCGAGATCCCACGATCGGGTGCCCAGGCGATGCCTGCCACGGGCACGGTGCCAGAGGCAACCCGCCCGCCGCGCGGCGTGTCGATCCGCGATTGCGTCAGGATCGGGGCTTCCTTCGCCCAACCGAGCGGGACCCAGTAGCCGTCGAAGGATTCGAGCGTCGTCAGCTCGAGCTCCGTGAGCCACTTGGTCGCCGACACGTAGCCATACAGGCCGGGCACGATCAGCCGAGCTGGATACCCGTGCACCGGCGGCAATGGCTCGTCGTTCATCTTCAGCGCGATCATCGGTTCGCGCGCGGGGTCCATGATCCAGGCGGTCGGCATGCCTGCCGTCCAGCCGTCCACGGAGCGGCCGACGAGCTGCGTGGCCGACGATTGCACGCCGGCCAGCTCGAGGACCTCACGCAGACGAACACCTGTCCATTTGGCGTTCCCGACCAGGTCGCCGCCGATCTCGTTGCTGACGCAGGCAATCGTCACGTACTGCTCGAGCATGGGGAGCCCAATGAGCTCTTCCCAGGTCAACGTCGTCTCGCGCTCGACGAGGCCGTGGATCCGCAGTGTCCACGCGGCCCTGTCCACGATCGGCGTCAGGAGCGCGGTGTCGATCCGGTAGAAGCGCTCGTTGGGCATCACGATCGGGGTCAGACCGGGCACGGATGGTGCGAGGTCCGCCTCGGGCACCAGGGGCGGCACGGTCACGGCGGCAGGTGGCACGTCCGGCCCGCCGTCAGCGGGTGGAACCCGCTGCCGTTCGAGCAGGCCTCGTCCGATGCCACCCGCGGCGAGCGCCCCGGCGCCGACGCCACCCGCTCGCACGAGGAACGAACGACGCGACCAATCGGGCATGAGCGCGCGCCGGCCATCCCCGGCGATGGCCGTGCCGCGTACAACGCGCCCGGTTCCGCTCAGCAGCCGGTCGAGCACCCAAAGGCCAACCGCGACCGCGACGACCGCGGAGACCAGCGTGATCGTGGGGCTGGCAACGGGATCCGCGAGCGTGGCCAGGAACCCGATACCACCAAAGGCAGCGAACCCGAGCGCACCGAGCTCGAACCGGTGGCGGCCGAACACGCCGAGCAGCGCACCGATCGCGAGCGAAACCGTGACGACAAGGGTCTCGAGAGCAAGCTTGTCGTTGGTGCCAAACAACGCGACCACGAAGTCCTTCGCCCCGGGCGGCTGCAGGTCGATCACCACTTGCCCGACCGCGGCCACCAGCGAGCTGCCGCCGGCCAGGATGCCCGCGAAGAGCTCGGACACGCCGAGCGAGGCAGCGGCAGCCACCATCCCCGACGCGGCGGCCTGGCCGTCGATCCACGCCGACAATCGATCTGCCCGTGCGCCGCTGGAGGCTGTCGTTGTCAATCGCATGGCCGCATCATCGGCACCCGATGTGACGCTGTCGTGTCAGGCGTTCGAGCGCGCCGAGCGCCGCCCGTCTCGCTGCATCCGCTCCCGAGCTCCAGGCTCGGTCCCGTCACGGCGCTGGCAAACCTCCGGTGACCGGCGGCGCCTGGCTGCCTTCAGGG
>JBKKCW010000053.1:0-44424 GCA_046712485.1 Candidatus Limnocylindrales bacterium | reverse complement strand
GTGACCGTGCGCCGGACGAGGGCGTGGGCGTGCCGATGGCCGAGGTGATCGTCGGGTCGGCTGAGCTTCGTGCGTTCGAGCTCGGGCCGGCGGACGTTGCCGCGGCCATCGATGAGATCCCGGTGCTCTGCCTCGCGGCCAGTCTTGCCCGAGGGACGACCCTCATCCGTGACGCCGGCGAGCTGCGACACAAGGAGTCCGACCGGATCGCGGGCGTGGTCGGCGGCCTGCGGGCAATGGGCGCACGGATCTCGGCCGATGGAGACGACCTCCGCATCGAGGGCGGGACGACGCTTCGCGGCGCCCGTACGGACAGTCTCGACGACCACCGGCTCACGATGACCTTCGCCGTGGCGGGCTTGCTCGCCTCGGGCGAGACCAGCGTCGCACGACCCGGTTCCGCCGCGATCTCTTATCCGGGCTTCTTCGACGACCTCGAAAGGGTGCGAGCATGACCAAGCGCGTCGTCCTGATCGGCCACCCCGTGGCCCATTCCCTGTCCGGCGCGATGCAGCAGGCGGCCTTCGACGCGCTCGGCATCGACGCGACCTACGAGCTGTGGGATCGCGCGCCGATCGCGCTGGCCGACGCGGTCGCCGAGCTGCGCACGGACGACTTCCTCGGCGCCAACGTCACGATTCCCCACAAGGAACGGGTCGTGCCCATGGTCGACCGCCTGACCGAGGAGGGTCACGCCACCGGTGCGGTCAACACGGTCACGCGCGAGGGCAAGCGCCTGATCGGCCACAACACCGATGTTCCCGGGTTCAAGGTCGCGCTCGATCGGCTCGTCGGCAAGCAGAAGATGCCGCGCCAGGCCGTCGTCCTCGGTGCCGGGGGTGGGGCGCGTGCTGTCGTCTACGGCCTGATCACGGAGGGCTTCCAGCGGATCGTTGTCTTCAACCGCCACCTCCACCGGGCCGAGGCCATGGTCAAGCACTTCGGCCGGAGCGCCGCGCACATGGAGCTTCGCGCGATGCCGTGGCACGAGTCGATCATCGAGGCCGAGCTTGCCAAGGCCAAGGTGCTCGTCAACGCGACCTCGATCGGCCTGTCCAGCGACGACAGCCCGATCCCGGCCGAAACGATCAACCCAGAGCTCATGGTCCTCGACCTGATCTACGCGCGGACAAAGCTGCTGCGAGATGCGGCCGCGGCCGGCTGCGCGGTGGCCGACGGCGAGCTGATGCTGCTCCACCAGGGGGCCGCCGCATTCACGCTGTGGACGGGTCAGCCGGCACCGCTCGACCTGATGCAGGACAAGCTGGCCGAGGCACGCGCCGGCGGACTCAAGTCCGCCGAAGGTGAGCCGACCGGCGAGAAGACCCAGGGCGCCGCGGCGACGGCCGGCGCGGCCGACTGACGGCCGAGCGACGACGGACGGGCGACGCGGGTCCATGGGCGCGTTTCGCTTCCTGACCGCGGGTGAATCGCATGGCCCGTCACTAGGGGTCACGATCGAGGGCGTGCCTGCGGGTCTGGCCATCACGGCCGACGATCTTGCGGTCGACCTCGCGCGCCGCCAGCGCGGATACGGTCGCGGCGCGCGCCAGACGATCGAGCAGGACCGCGCAGAGATCCTGGGCGGCGTCCGTCATGGCCTGACCCTCGGGTCCCCGATCCTCCTGCTCGTCCGCAACCGCGACTGGGAGAACTGGACGCAGGTGATGTCGGTCGAGCCGCTGGACGAGGACGCCGCCGGGGCCCTCTTCACGGCCGCTGCCGAGGGCAACAAGAGGGCGACGCCGGTGACGCGAGTTCGGCCGGGTCATGTCGACCTCGCCGGCGCTCTCAAGTACGGCTTCAACGATGTCCGCAACGTCCTCGAGCGGGCCTCGGCGCGGGAGACTGCGGCTCGCGTGGCGGCGGGCGGCGTCGCCCGTCTGTTCCTCCGCGAGCTCGGGATCGAGACCTGGTCGTTCACCGCCGAGGTTGGCGGCGTGGCCGTCGATCCCGCCGCGTGCACTCGGTCCCGCGCGGAAGCGGACGCCTCGCCGCTGCGCTGCCCGGACCCGGCGGCCGAGGAGCGGATGATCGCCCGGATCGACGAGGCGCGGTCATCGGGCGACACCGTCGGCGGGGTCTTCGAGGTGGCCGTGCACGGGCTGCCGGTCGGGCTCGGTTCCTACGTCCATTGGGATCGCCGGCTCGATGCGGCCCTCGCAGCCGCCGTCATGAGCATCAACATCGTCAAGGGCGTCGAATTCGGGCTTGGTTTCGAGCAGACAAGGCGGTTTGGGTCTGCCGTCCACGACGTCATCGAGGGCCGCGGCGACGACGGTCACTGGGTCCACCGCTCGAACAATGCCGGTGGCCTGACCGGCGGCGTCACGAATGGCGAGCCACTCGTGGTTCGCGGCGCGGTCAAGCCCATCTCGACGCTGGCGCGCCCGCTGCCATCGGCGGATCTCGTGACGGGCGAATCGGTCGACAAGGCGCACTACGAACGAAGCGACATCAGCGTCGTCCCGGCGGCCGGCGTCGTCGCGGAGGCGATGGTGACGCTGACGCTGGCGTCGTTCGTGATGGAGAAGTTCGGCGGGGACACGATCGGTGACGTTCGCGAGGGGCTGAACCGCTACGTCGCGCGGATCGGGGCCGCGCCCGATGCTCCGGTGGCCGGTGGGCCACGGCGGCGCGCGGCGGAGGAAGCACGAACGGGACACGGCCTGACCGGCACGGATGAGGCCGGATCCGGCGGGGACGACTGACGCGACGATGGATGTCGTGATGGTCGGGCTGCCGGGCAGCGGCAAGAGCGTCATCGGCAAACGCCTCGCGCACCGGCACGCCGCTTCGTTCATCGACCTGGATGAACGGATCGAGTCCGTGGCCGGCCGGTCGATCCCCGAGATCTTCGCCGAAGACGGCGAACCGGCGTTCCGCACGCTCGAGCGATCGGCAATCGCGAACCTCGGACCGGCCGACGAGGATGCCGAGGTCCGCCGGGTCATCGCGACCGGTGGCGGTGCGGTCGTCGACCCGCGGAACCGATGGGTGCTCTATCGCGGCCGGTTGTCGGTCTGGCTCGACGGTCGGCCCGAGGTGCTTGCACAGCGTCTCCGGCGCTCACCGCACGTCCGGCCGTTGGTCAGCGGCCGCGATCCGATCGGCACCATCCGCGATCTCGCCGGCCGCCGCGAGCGGTTCTACGCGGCCGCCACGATCCACCAATCGGGCGTGGCCGAGGTCGGCGGCGTGGTCGACGCGATCGAGCGGCGGTTGTCGTACCTCGTGGCCACTCCTGGTGCGGGCACGACGCTGCTCCGGGCCACCACACCGATCGGGCGGATTGTGCTCGGTGAGGGGATCATGGTCGACGCGCTGGCCGCCGAGCTTGAACAGATGCGCGCGACCCGCGCCATCGTCGTCAGCGAACCTGGCGCCTGGGCGGCCGTCGGCGAACGAGCCGCGGCGGGGCTTCGCGAGCGCGGGATCACCGTGGTCCAGATCATGCTCCCCGAAGGCGAGGCGGCAAAGCGGCTTGCGGTTGTCGAGACGGCCGCCAGCGAGCTCGCGGCGCTCCGGGTCGAGCGTTCCGAACCGCTGGTGGCGATCGGCGGCGGCGCCCTCGGCGACACGGCGGGGTTCCTCGCAGCGACGTACCTGCGCGGCGTGCGCTTCATTCAGGTTCCGACGACGCTCGTGGCACAGATCGACTCGGCAATCGGCGGCAAGACCGGCGTCGATCTGCCGGAAGGCAAGAACCTCGTGGGCGTTTTCCATCAGCCGTCCGCGATCGTGATCGACGTCGCCGCGCTGCGGACGCTCCCCGAGCGCCAGATCCGTGCCGCGCTCGGCGAGGCGGTCAAGATGGCCGTGCTCGGCGACGAGCGACTGTTCGCGCTGCTCGAAACGGACGGCGAGGCGATCGCCAAGGGTGACCCGGAACCGTTCCAATCGGGCGCTGTGGCGGAGCTCGTCGAGCGCGCCGCGTGGGCCAAGGTGGAGATCGTCATGGCCGACGAGCGCGAGCGGACATCGAGCGGCCGGATCACCCTCAACCTGGGGCACTCGCTCGGTCATGCCGTCGAGGCGGCGGCCGGCTATGGCGGACTGCTCCACGGCGAGGCGGTCGCGTACGGCCTGCGTTCGGCGTCGCAGATCGGCGTCGAGGTGGGCGCTACGCCAGCGGAGCGAGCGGGGAGGATCGGGCGCCTGCTCGATCACCTGGGACTGGCGACCGAGCCCCTGCCCTACTCGCTCGAGGCGGTCCTGGGCCACCTGGCGACAGACAAGAAGCACATCGGCGGGCACCTGCGCTGGGTGCTCCCCACGACCGATGGCGTAGTCGTCCGGGACGACATCGACGCCGACATCGTGGAGCGGGCGGCCTCGTCCATGTTGGCGGCGGCGGGCGCTCGATGACGACCGTGCTCGTGCTCCAGGGTCCGAACCTCAACCTGGTCGGCACGCGCGAGCCCGAGATCTACGGCCACGAGTCGCTCGATGAGATCCACGCAGGGATCGCGGCCCGAGCCCGTGAGCTCAGTCTCGACGTCGCCTTCTTCCAGTCGAACCACGAGGGCGCCCTGATCGATCGGCTCCACCAGCGCGACTTCGACGTCGCGATCGTCAATGCCGGCGGCTTGACGCACACGAGCGTGGCGCTGCGCGATGCCCTCCTCGCCGTCCAGCGGCCGTTCGTCGAGGTCCATCTGTCCGATCCGTCGACACGGGAGACGTTCCGCCACGTCAACTACCTGCACGACATCGCGCTCGAATCGATCGTCGGGCAAGGCGCGCGAGGCTACCATCTCGCGCTCGAGTCGATCGCCACCAGATTCGAGGGTCGATCATGACGAAGCCCGAGCCGGAAACTGGCGAGCTTCGGCGGCTTCGACAGCGGATCAACGCGCTGGACCGGCGGATCGTCGCGCTTCTCAATGAGCGTGCCGAGCTCGCGCGCGACGTCGGGCGGGCAAAGACTGCCCTCGGGCGACGGGCGATCCGCGACGGGGATCGCGAACGCGAGGTCCTCCTGCGGGTGACGATGGCCAACCAGGGACCGCTGGCGCAGGCCGATCTCCTGGCGCTCTATCGACGGCTCATGGCGGCAACCCGGTCGCTCGAAGCGCGTGACCGCGAGCGGGCCGCGGCGAGGTCCGACGACGTCGACTGACCCACGACGCCTCAATCGCTCGTCGGATCGATCGTCCGCAGCCCGGGAAAGCGCGCGAAGTCACGGTCGGTCGATGCGAGGATAGCTCCACGTTCCAGGGCGAGCGCCGCAAGGTGGGCATCCATCAGCATCGACCCGCGAGCCTTCCCGGATCGTGCCAGCGCTGCCAAGGTCTGCCAGTGCCGTTCGGTCGGTCCGATCATGTGCACGTTGGCTCGGTCGAGCCAGGTCTGAACCAGGCCGATCGCTGCTTCCGGGTCCCGTGGCCGCTGGTAGACCCGCGGGTCCGTAGCGATGCGGGCGAACGCCAGGATTGTCATGAGCGGGAGGCCAACATCCTCTGATCCCCCGAACACCGTTTCGAGCCACGAGGCGGCGCGCCGGTGGCGCGGATCCGAAGCGTCATACGCGTACAGCAGGACATTGGCATCGATGAGGATCACCGTCGTGTCTGTCCGTCGAGAACGTCGAGGAGGCCCTCGATGTCGTCGATCTCGACCCCTGGCCGACGACCCATGTCCGACGCCTCAACCTTGAAGGACGCGCCCTTGACCGGCTTGGCGAGCCCACGGCGGATGGCAGTGTTCACGACCTGACGGTGCGATTGCCCGGTCCGACGGCTCTCCCGGGCAAGCGCGTCAGCGACGTCGTCGTCCAGAGTCAGTGTCGTGCGTCGTGACACATCATGAAGGTTACCATGGAGGCATCATGATGTCACCAGCGGCCTCTGCCAGTCGTCGTCCTGCCGCGTATCAGAACCTTACGAACGCGTATTCGGCTGGACGTCAGGCCGGCGCCGAGCGGTCTTCCATCTCCCAGGCGTGGTCGAGGGCGTGCCAGGCGATCCGGCCGGCGGCGTAGCGAGCCGTCCACTTGCGGTCGGCCAGGGGCGAGCCGTCGGAGGGTGTCCCGATGGCGTCGAGGACGGCTGTCCGGAAGGCTTCGATCCCATCCCGATCGCCCGGTACCGGTGGTCCGAGGCGGAGGCCGATCTCGCGGGCGTAGGCGCAGTCGGCCTCCATCACGTGGCCGATGATCTTGTCGCGGTCTCGGCCACCGCCACGCGGTCCCTTCTGCAACTCCGCGGGCGCGCTCGCCGCAACGCGGTCGAACACGGTCCAGGCAGCGCCGACAAGCCGGCGCAGGCGATCAGCTTCGGCCCTTGTCGTACGCCGTCGGTCGGCGTCGGTGACCCGGCTTGGAACGCCGAAGGCGGTGCCACTCCCCCCGTCCGCCGCCTCGACCACATCGAGGTCGCCGACGCCTACCGATCCCGAGGGGAACGTCTCGCCGGCCTCCCGTGCCACGGCGGCGTACCGTGGGGCGTACGCCGCCAGGGCCTCGAGCGCGAGCGCGGGCGTCCTGGCCGATCGCGACCAGCCGGGCCAGTCGATCGCGGTCGCGAAGGCCTTTTTCGGGGTCGCCTCGATCGCGACCCGGAGCTTGCCAGTCACCGCTGCGTGGCCGCCACGAGACGGTCGACGAGCCTCGCCATGGCGGCAACGTCGCGCCCATCCGATCCGAGGGCGTCGACGAGCGCGGACGCAACGATGACGCCGTCCGCACCGGCGCGCGCGATCGCCCGCACGTGTGTTGGCCGGCTCACGCCAAAGCCAACCGCCACCGGGACCGGCGAGACGGCTCGAACCTCCCGGACAAGGCGGCCGACGGTCGAGGGCAGCGCGGCGCGCGCTCCGGTGACGCCGACGAGGGACACGCAATAGAGGAACCCGCCGCTGCGGGACGCGATCCTGGCCATTCGGGCCGGCGGCGTCGTGGGAGCCACGAGGTAGACGACCGCGAGCCCGACCTCGCGGGCGACTGCTTCGAAGGGTGCGCCCTCGTCGGGCGTCAGGTCGGCCACGATGACGCCGGCTGCCCCGGCTCGGGCGAGCCGCTTCGCAACGGCTTCGCCATCGCCCCCACCCAGGCCCTGGTTGGCATAGGCCATCGGGACGAGCGGCAGGTCGGGGCGAGCGGCACCGATGCGCTCGATCAGCCGGAGCGACGCTTCGAAGGTAGCGCCACCGGCAAGCGCGACCCCGGACGCCCGCTGCAGCGTCGCGCCGTCAGCCAGCGGATCCGAGTACGGCAGCCCGACTTCGAGCAGGTCGGCGCCCGCATCGGCGGCGGCGCGAGCGGCTGCGAAGCTCGTTTCGGGATCGGGGTAGCCGGCGACAACGTACGGGATCAGCGCCGTGCGATTGCTGGATCGAGCCCGGGCGAAGGCCTTGGCGATCCGGCGCGCACCGGCTGTGTCGTTCGTACCGGGCTCATGCGTACCGGGCTCATGCGGCGGCGCGCGCATCGTCGTGGCGCCGCCGACGTGGTCTCGCGTGGTCTGCGCGGTGCTCACGGCGAACTCCCCCACGGCTCGACGTCGGCGAAGCGCTCCAGGGCGGCGAGGTCCTTGTCGCCGCGCCCGGAAAAGCCCAGCAGCACGAGGGTGTCCGAGGGCCATGCGTCGCCGTGCGTTCCCCCGTCGGCGAGCATCTTTGGCAGCGCGGCGATCGCATGCGCGGTCTCCAGCGCGGGCAGGATTCCCTCCATCCGGGTCGTCGTCCGCATCGCGGCGACGGCCTCGCGATCGGTTGCCGAACTGACAGAGATCCGGCCCGCCTCCGCAAGAGCTGCCAGCTGTGGCCCGATCCCAGGGTAGTCGAGGCCGGCCGACGCGGAGTGCGCCTCGATCACCTGGCCATCCGCGTCCTGGAGCATGAGCGAGCGTGAGCCGTGGAGGATGCCGGGCGTGCCCCCCAGGATTGCCGCGGCGTGCCGGCCGGTCGCCATCCCGTCACCGGCCGCCTCGGCCACGGCGAGCCGGACGGCGGGCTCACCGATGAACCGGGCGAGCAGCCCGATCGCGTTCGAACCGCCACCGACGCAGGCGATCGCGAGGTCCGGCAGACGCCCGGCGGCCGCGTCGAGCTGGGCCGCCGCTTCGTCGCCGATCCGCCGCTGCAGATCCCGGACGATCGTCGGGTATGGATGGGGACCCATCGCCGATCCGAGGACGTAATGGGTCGTCTCGACGTTCGTGACCCAGTCGCGCATCGCCTCGTTGACCGCGTCCTTGAGGGTCGCCGTGCCCGACGTGACCGAGCGGACCTCGGCCCCCAGGGCATCCATCCGGAGCACGTTGGGACCTTGGCGCTCGATGTCCTCCGCACCCATGTACACGACGCACGGCAGATCGAGGAGCGCGCATGCGGTGGCCGTGGCGACGCCGTGTTGACCGGCGCCGGTCTCGGCGATCACGCGCGTCTTGCCGAGACGCCGCGTCAGGAGCGCCTGACCGAGCGCGTTGTTGAGCTTGTGGGCACCCGTATGGGCAAGATCTTCCCGCTTGAGGTACAGGCGCAGGGACTGGAGAGCAAGGCCCCCCGCACCGGCGAGGCGCGCCGCCTGCTCGAGAACGGCCGTCGCAAGCCGGTCGGCCCGATAGATCGGCGTCGGTCGGCCGCCAAACGTCGCCAGGAGGTCGCGGAGCTCGGCCCAGAAGGCGGGGTCGTGGCGCAGCGCGCCATATGCGCCTTCGAGCTGCTCGAGCGCCGCCATGAGCGTCTCCGGCACATACCGCCCGCCGAAGTCGCGCTCCATCCCCCACCGACCGGCGCCATCCGCGTCGAGGAGGCCGGCGTGCACAGGCGTCGGGGCGAATGGCAGGTTGGGCCGATCGTCGCGAGCGGCACGAGCCCGCTTGGCGAACAGCGCGACGCGGAACGGGTCCTTGCTCGGGCGCTCTCCGGCCGCTCGCGGCCGCTCGACCCCGGATGCGACGTCCACGCCCACCAGCGGGGTGGCCCGCACCGCATCACCCACGTTCCCCGGATCGAGACCGCCCGCAAGCAGCACGGGCAACTCCCGCGCGACTGCTGCGGCGATCCGTTTGGCGACCCGGCGGCCGGTGCCGCCCGGATGAGGCCCGCCGGCGGTGTCGAGGAGGAGCCGTTCGACCCCGCCGGCGAGGTAGGCATGGCCACGGGTAACGACGGCGCCCACCGATGCGCTGTCATCACCCGGATCGCCCGGAGCGACGTCGTCGCGGCCGGGGCCCCTGGCACCGCCCGGCAGGTGCAGGACCTTCCAGGTTCGCCGGCGGGCTCGGGCCACGTCCTGCACCGCTTCGCTGCCGCTCAGCTGGATGACATCGGGATCGATTGCTGCTTCGATCGCCGCCATGAGGTCGGCACCGGCGTCAGCCGTCACGGCGATGATCTGGGGTCGTCCCGGGCCCGCCGCCGATCGGATCAAGCGGGCCAGCTCCGCCGCTTCGTCCAGGCCGAGCGCGCGTGGCGTCCCGGCCACGAAGTTGAGCCTGATCGCATCGACGCCGGCACGAACGGCCGCCAATGCACCGTCGGCATCAGTCACCCCGCAGATCTTCACAAAAGGACGGCGCGCGACGTTGGACGGGTCGGTCGGCGGGTTGCCGGCCGCGACGAACGACGCCACGGAGGCCGCAGGATCTCGATCGCGCATCAGGGCTTCGCCGACGAGCGCGCCATCGAAGCCCTGGGCGAGCCACCGGCGGATCGTCGAGGGATCGCGCACACCAGACTCGGCGATGACAAGCCGGTCATCCGGCACGAGCTCGCGGAGTCGCGCGGCTCGATCGACATCGACGTGGAGCGTGCGCAGGTCGCGGTTGTTGAGCCCGATCAACCGGGCATCGGTGGTGAGCGCCCGTTCCAGCTCGCGGGCGTCATGCGCCTCGACGAACGCCTCGAGCCCCAGGTCGCGCGCCACGGTCACGAGCCGGGCGAGCCGTCTGGCCGGGTGGAGCACGGCGAGGAGCAGGACGAGGTCGGCGCCGGCCGCCCGGAGGAGCTGGAGCTGCCCCGTCTCCACGACGAAGTCCTTTGCCAGCACCGGCACGGCGACCGCTTCGCGGACGCGTCGGAGGTCGTCGATCGACCCGCCGAACCAGTGCGGTTCGCACAGCACCGAGATAACCGCCGCTCCGCCAGCCTCATAGGCGCGGGCACGGGCAACCGCGTCGTCATCGGCCGCCACGATGGCCCCGGCGGAGGGTGAGGCTCGCTTGACCTCGGCAATCAGGTGGAGGCCGGGCATCGCCAGCCGCTCGGCGACGGGCCGCGGGGGCGGCGCGGCACGAAGGGCGTCCCCAAGAGCGGTCGCGCCGGTGTGCGTAAGCTCCTCGCGAATATCCGTGCGACGACGTTCGGCGATCTGTTCGACCACGCTCGGCGCGGACGTTGCGCGTCGTCGCGGGGCGGCGGGAGGTGCGTCGACCATGGTCATGTTGACGCCCCGGCGCTCGTTGCCGGGCGGGGTGGCACCGTCACCGCCTCTCCGCCGCTTGCTGCGGCCTCGGCCTTCCGTCGTTCGGCACGCAGGCGCTCCAGGAGCTCGGCTCCCAGTCCCGCGTCGATGGTCAGGGCCGCGCGCTCGATCCCCTCCTCCATCTGCCCCACGACGCCGGCCACGAGCAACGCCGCGCCGGCGTTGAGGAGGACGACGTCCCGCCGGCTCCCCGGCTCTCCCCGCAGGACCGCTTCGGTCATCCGCGCATTGTCGTCGGCTGAGCCGCCCGACAGCCGGCTGGTGGCGGCTCGTTTGAAACCGAGCGCCGCGGCATCGATCGCGTGGCGCTCCACCACATCACCCGCCACGATGTAGGCCACCCCGCTGCCATCGAGCGGCAGCTCGTCGACTCCCTCGCCATGGATGACGAACGTCCGCTCGGTACCGAGACGCCGAACCACCTCGGCGATACGGGCGGCCGCCGCCGCATCCCCGACTCCCAGCAGCTGCCGCGTCGTCCCGGCCGGGTTCGTCAGCGGGCCGAGCAGGTTGAACGCCGTGCGGACCCCGATCTCGCGGCGGGTAGGTCCCGCGTGTTTCATCGCCGGGTGGAAGTTTGGCGCGAAGAGGAACGCAAACCCGGTGTCCCGCAGAGCGGCGCCGGCGGACACGGCGTCGTGGTCGATCCGTATTCCAAGCGCATCGAGGACGTCCGCGGAACCCGCCCGCGACGTGATCGCACGATTGCCGTGTTTAGCGACGGGTACTCCGGCGGCCGCGGCGACGAGCGCGGCCGTCGTCGAGATGTTGAACGTGCCGCTGCCATCGCCGCCGGTGCCGACGACATCGATCGCACCGTGCGGCGCTTCGACCTTCACGACGCGTTCGCGCATCGCCGTTGCGAACCCGGCCAGCTCATCGACGGTCTCGCCGCGCATGCGGAGCCCCATCAGCAGCGCGGCAAGCTGGGCCGGTGTCGCCTCCCCGTCCATCACCGCGCCCATCGCGGCGCGGGCGTCGTCGAGCGTGAGCGTGCCGCCCTCGACGATCGTCGCGAGCGCGGCGCGAACAGTGTCGCTCATCGTGTCGTGCTCCCACCCGCCGATGTGCCGGCCGGCTCCCGGAGGCCGGCCGTGGCGAAGGACCCGCTCGCCGCCTCCAGCCTGGACGGATCTTCCCCGGCCTGGCGGAGGAAGTTGGCGAGGAGGTGCGGGCCGTCCGGGGTGAGCACCGATTCCGGGTGGAACTGGACGCCCTCCAGAGGGAGTGCCACATGACGGATGCCCATGACCACTCGGTCGACCTCGCTCATCGCGGTGACCCGGAGCTCGGGCGGTAAGGTGGCCGGATCGACCGCCAGCGAGTGGTAACGCGCGGCCATGAACGACGGCGGCATGCCTTCGAGCAGACCGGCGCCGTCATGGGTGACCTCGGTCGCCTCCCCGTGGACGAGCGTGGGCGCGCGGACGATCGCGGCGCCGAACGCGGCTGCCATCGACTGCATCCCGAGACACACGCCCAGCAGGGGGATCTCCCGTTCGGCAGCGACCCGTACCGACTCAACGGACACTCCGGCGTCGCCGGGGTCACCCGGCCCAGGCGAGATCACGATCCCGCGCAGCTCGGACCCGGGATCGTCGGCGAGTGCGCGGATCTGATCACCGGTCAGGTCGTCGTTGCGCACGACGCGTACGTCGGCGCCCGAGGCCTGCAATGCCTGGACGAGGTTGAACGTGAAGCTGTCGTAGTTGTCGATGACGAGGATCACGACGCGCCACCCGATCCGGCCGCGCTGGAGCCTGGGGCCGTCTCGATCGCGACCGTCTCGTCGGGCTCGCTCGGCCGCGGTTCGGCGACACCGGCCGCCATGTCGATCGCGCGGCGGAGGGCGGCGGCCTTGTGCTCGGTCTCCTCGAACTCGCGTTCCGGGATCGAGCCGGCCACGATCCCGGCACCCGAGTGGACGTGCGCCTGGCCGTCCTTGAGCACGGCGCTGCGGATCGTGATCGCCGTGTCGAGGTTGCCGTCGTAGCCGAGGTAGCCGACAGCACCGCCATACAACCCACGTCGCTCGCCCTCCGCGGCGGCGATCAGCTGCATAGCTCGGATCTTCGGGGCACCCGATAGCGTTCCCGCCGGGAACACCGATCGGAGCGCGTCGAGCGCATCGAGCTCCGGCTTGAGGCGGCCCTCGACGTGGCTGACGAGGTGGAGGACGTGGCTGTACCGCTCGACCTCCATGTACCTGCTGACGGTCACCGTTCCGGGGCGCGAAACGCGACCCAGGTCGTTGCGACCGAGGTCGACGAGCATGACGTGTTCGGCCCGCTCCTTTGGATCCCGCTGGAGCTCTTCGGCGAGGAGGGCATCCTCTCGAGCATCGGCGCCACGTGGCCGCGTGCCCGCGATCGGGTGGGTGGTCAGGCGATCGCCTTCCGCCTGGAGGAGCAGCTCCGGCGATGCGCCGACCACCTCGTAGCCTGGCGTGCGGACGAAGAAGAGGTACGGGCTGGGATTGATCCGACGAAGTGCCCGATAGAGGGCAACGCCCTCGACCGTGGCGCCAGTGGTCGGGTTCGCCGGGAGATCGAACGACTGACGTCGAGCGAGCACGACCTGGATGGCCTCTCCGGCGGCGATTGCGTCCTTGGCATGCTCGACGGCGTGGATGTACTCCTCCCGGCCCAGGCTCGTCTCGATCGGCTGGCCGGGCTGCGCCGCTGGTCCAGACACGCCGTCACGGGGCCGCGAGCTGGCGCCATTTATCTCCGAGACGCTTGGTCGGGACGTCCGCTCGAGTGCTTCGAAGATGGCCGCCTCGGCGATCCGGTAGCGAGCCTCCAGGTTGGAGGTCTCGGTGTGGAGGGACGCGATCGCCGACAACGTGTGGGTGAGGTGATCGAAGACGAGCACGAGATCGGTCTCGATGAACGCGGCGAAGGGCACACCGACGGGGTCGCGATTCGGGAGCGGGACGCTCGACTCGAACGCCGAGATCGCGTCATAGGCGAGTGCTCCAACTGCGCCGCCGGTGAAGCGCGGCATCCCGTCGGTCGGCTGGATGCGGCGACGTGGCACGAACGAGCGAATGGCGTCGAGCGGGTCCGCCACGGTCGTCGTCTCGACCGGCAAGTCCGGGTCGTAGACCGGGACGGTGACCGGGCGCGTCTGGATGCGCGCCTGCTCCCCGCGCACCTCGAGCAACCGGCGCGGTCCCACGCCGAGGAACGAATAACGTCCAAGACGCTCACCGCCCTCAACCGATTCGAGCAGGTAAGCGGGGCCTCCGTCGTCGAGGCGCAGGAAGGCGCCGATCGGCGTCTCCAGGTCCGCGGGACGCGTGGCGCGAAGCAGGATCGTGTCGGCATTGGCAGCCAGGCGCTTGGTCTGCGTCAGGCTGAGCGGGTCTGCGCTGGACATACGTTCGGCCTCGGAATCAAAACGGCCTTCGTCTCCCGGGACGAAAGGCCGTGCCTTCCGCGGTGCCACCCTCATTCGGCGATGCCGCACTCCGTGACCGACGGGCCGTCCGCTGATGCGGCGGCCGATCGGCGCTGCCCTCTATCGCTGGCGCTCTGCGCCGGAGCCTACTGGCGTCCGCGGCGGTGCCGCATGGCGTTCGGTCCGGAGGCTCCCGGGTCCATTCCCTGTCGTCGTCGTTCCGGCTCGCACCAGCCGCCGGATCTCTGGGTCGACGTGCGACGGGTACTCGTCCCGTTCACAGCCCGCTTCTTCGCGATGTCCGGGGAGTATGGGTCGGGCCGACTTGACCGTCAACTCCGGCCATCCCGCACTCGTACGGCAGCGAACGCATCGCCGCAGGGTATGGTTGCCCGCGACGTGAACCCGACCCAGGGGAGGTCTCTTGTCCGTCACGCGCGTCCGGAGCAGAAGCGAGTCGCAGTGGGGCCGGTTATGGGCGGGCATCGCGTTGCTCGTGCTCACGGCCATCGGCCTGCTCGCGATCATCTATTTCAGCCTGCAGGTCGAATCCGGCGTGCGCGCGTTCGTGGGCGGCGAAGGGCTGTACAGCAAAGGGCAGAAGGACGCCGTCTTCCACTTGATCCGCTACGCCGACACGCAGGATGAGGCCGAGTACGACGCGTACCTCGACGCGATCTCCGTGCCGCTCGGCGACAAGATCGCCAGGGTGGAGCTCGAGAAGCCGAACCCCGACCTCGACGTCGCCTATGCCGGCTTTCTCCAGGGCCACAATCATCCGGCCGATATCCCGACGCTGATCAACACGTTCCGCGCCTTCCGCCGCGTGAGCTACATCGACCAGGCGATCGCGATCTGGACCGAGGGCGACGGCCTGATCGACAAGCTCGTGGCCCACGGCGACCGGCTCCGCGATGCGATCTCGTCGGGCGATCCGGATCCGGCGACGGTGGATGCCATCGTGGCCGAGATCGGATCGGTGAACGAGCGGTTGACGATCCTCGAGGACCGCTTCTCGGCCGTCCTCGGTGAAGGCGCCCGCTGGGTTCGCGATCTCCTGTTCATCGTCGCGTCGGCGGCCACGGCCTTGTTGCTGGCCATCGCCGGGACCGTATTCATCTGGTTCGTCCGCCGGATCCGCCGGTCGGAGGGCCGCTACCGCATGCTGCTCGCCGCTGCGCCGGACGCCATCATCGTCACCGACCGCGACGATCGCGTCGTCATGTTCAACGAGGCGGCCGAGCGCATCGTTGGGTCGTCGGCGGAGGATGTGATCGGGCAGCCCGTCTCGGCGGTGATCGACCTCGATCGAGCTCGATCGGACGGGCATGGCCGTGGCGAACCACAAACGCGATCAGAGCTCGAGGCAGGTCGTCCCGTGGAGCTCGAGGCACGAAGGGCGGACGGCAGCACGTTCTGGGCCGAATCCACAGTTGCCGACCTCGGTTTCGGGCATGAACCGGGCAAGACCGTGATCATTCGCGACGTCAGCGAACGACACGCCGCCGAGGATGCGCTCCGCGAGAGCCAGGAGCGGCTTGCATTCGCCCTCGAGGCCGGGCGGATGGGCACCTGGGATTGGAACATGACCGAGGGCACGATCCGCTGGTCGGAGAGCCTCGAGACGATCGTCGGGATCCCGAAGGGATCGTTCGGTGGGACCTTCGGGGCCTTTGTTGAGCTCGTCCATCCCGACGATCGGCAGACCCTTCGCCAGGCGCTCGAACGGGCGACGGCGACCGACGGCGAATACGTCGCGGAGTGCCGGATGGGTCCGCCCGGCGCTCAGGCAGTCCAGATCGTGACGCAGGGTCGCGTGGTGCGTGATGCGTTTGGCGAGCCCGTGCGGCTGGTCGGTGTGGCCCTCGACGTGACGGCGCGACGGGAGCTCGAGAGCCAGCTTCGGCATGTCCAGAAGATGGAGAGCGTCGGTCGGCTGGCCGGAGGCATCGCCCACGACTTCAACAATCTGCTCACGGCGATCACCGGACACGGCGATCTGCTGGCCCAGTCCCTCGAGCCGGACAACCCACTCCAGGAGGACATCTCGGCGATCAACGCCGCCGCGGGGCGCGCCGCGACCCTGACCCGCCAGCTGCTCGCCTACGGGCGGCAGAGCCTCCTGCGACCCGAGCCGGTCGACATCAACGCGGTGGTATCCGATATCGAGCCGATGCTCCGGCGCCTGATCGGCGAGGACATCGAGCTGCGCACCGAGCTCGCGTCCGATCTCGGCTGGGTGCAGGCGGACGTCGGCCAACTCGACCAGGTCATCCTCAATCTCGTCGTCAACGCACGTGACGCGCTCGAGGCTGGTGGCTCAATCGTGTTGTCGACGGCGAATGTCGACCTGGGGGGCGACGATGCAGCCGAGGCGTCCGCCACCCGCGAGGGGCGATATGTCGCGATCTCGGTCAGCGACACCGGCGTCGGGATCGACGACGCGACGCTCGCCCGGATCTTCGAGCCCTACTTCACAACCAAGGATCGCGGCCGTGGGACGGGCCTCGGCCTGGCCACGGTTCTCGGCATCGTGGAGCAGTCCGGTGGTCACATCGACGTCACGAGCTCGGTCGGCGAAGGCACGACGTTCCGGGTGTACCTCCCGAGACAGGCGGATCCCCGTAGGACCGCCGCGGCCGATCCGGGCGCGCGCGGCTCGCCGGAAGGCGGCCACGAGACGATCCTGCTGGCAGAGGACGAGGAGTCCGTTCGCCGTCTCGCGGCGATGGTCCTGGAGCGGAACGGTTACCGGGTCATCGCGGCGCAGGACGGCAAGGCGGCGCTCGACGCCGCAGCGGCCCACGAAGGCCGGATCGATCTGCTCGTGACTGATGTGATCATGCCCGGCCTCAGCGGGCGGGAAGTCGCGGACCAATTCGCCGCGATCCACCCTGAGGCGCGAGTCCTGTTCATGTCCGGCTACGCCGGCGAGGTGTTGTCGGCACAGGGGGTCCTCGACTCGAGCGTCGCGTTCCTGGCAAAGCCCTTCGTGCCCGCGGAGCTCGGTCGCAAGGTGCGCGAGGTGCTCGACGGACCGGCGCCCTATTGACCGTCAGCGCAGGGAGTCCAACAACGCACGCACCGCGCGTCCGGCGCTGGGGAATGGCGGAGAGGGTGGGATTCGAACCCACGGAGTCTTGCAACTCTGCGCTTTTCAAGAGCGCCGCCTTCAACCGCTCGGCCACCTCTCCAGGCGGAGAGGATATACCGGGGTGCAGGGAGCGGCCGGCCGGCGGTCAAGCATCGTTGCTCGACCCGCGCGCATCCAGCGCGACGACTGTTCTTGCGTGGCCAGCCATCGCCTGGTCAACGAAGCGGCCATCGGGCAGGACGAAGCCGCCTCGCCCGGCGCCGCGTGCCTCTGCCAAGAGGTCCAGGAGACGCGACGCCTCGACGACCTCGGCACGCGACGGAAGGAAGGCATCCACGATGATCGGCACCTGGCGCGGGTGGATCGCCGCTCGACCAAGAAAGCCCAAACCGCGCCCTTCGCGGCACGATGCGGCTAGCCCGGCGTCGTCCTCGAGGTTGGTGAACACGGACATCTGGGGCGGACGAAGGCCGGCAGCACCCGCCGCAACCACGATCCGGCCGCGAACCCATGCAAGGCCACGATCGTCGGTGATCGACAGCACCGATAGAAGGTCCGCCTCGCCAAGCGCGATCGACGAGACGAACGGGTGCGCCGTGGCGATCTCGAAGGCCGCCTCGACAGCGCGAGGCGTCTCGATCAGGACATGGATCCGCACCGAACCGTCGGCTGGCAGGCGCGCGGCGACTATTCGTATGTCGTCAGGCGTTTCGACCTTGGGGAGACGGATGCCGGCGAGACCCGGCGCGGCTGCGACGGCGGCGAGATCGTCCGACCACCACGGCGTGTCGCGACCGTTGATCCGGACCTGGACCGCCTTTGTGTGCCGATCCGCGGCGAACCGGGCGACGGCCTCACGGGCGGACACCTTGTGGGCCGGGGCCACGCCGTCTTCGAGGTCCAGGATGACCTCGTCAGCGTCGCTCGCCAATGCCTTTGGAAATCGGTCCGGCCGGTCGCCCGGGACGTAGAGCGAGGTGAGTGCCGGGGCCAGCTGCAGCTCGGCCGACACGGTCAGACGACCCTGTCGCGTCGAAGGCGTGCGAGCTCGTCGGTCCCGATCCCGAGCTCTCCCAGGATCGAGTCCGTGTCAGCCCCGTGGGGTCGACCGGTCCAGCGAATCGCTCCGGGCGTGTCGCTCAACCGGAACAGCAGGTTCTGCATGGCGATGGAGCCGAGCTCCGGATCATCGATGCGTGCGATGGTGCCGAGGGCCGCGAATTGCGGGTCGGCCATGATGTCGCGGACATCGTAGACGGGCGCGACGGCCGCCTCCGCGTCCTCGAAGGCGCGCTCCACCTCATCCGCTCGCCGCTGGCCAACCCACGCGCTGACGGCGCTATCCAGCTCGGCGCCGTGCTCGGCGCGTCCTCGGCCCGTCGCGAACCACGGCTCATTGAGGAGATCAGGGCGTCCGACCAGCCGCATGACCCGTTCGGCGATCCGCTGGGAGCTCGTCGACACGGCCAGCCATCGACCGTCGGCCGTGCGGTACAGGTTGCGCGGGGCGTTGTTTCGCGACCGATTGCCCGTCCGGGGCTGGACCTCGCCAAGCTGATCGTAGGCGCTGATCTGGGGCCCGAGCAGCCACAGGATCGGTTCGATGATCGCCAGGTCCACGACCTGGCCCCGACCGGACGCTCGGCGCGCCTCGAGCGCGGTCATGATCGCGAACGCAGTCGCCAGCGCGGCGATCCCATCCGCGAGCCCGAACGGCGGAAGCGTCGGCGGTCCGTCCGGTTCGCCGGTCAATGCGGCGAACCCGCTCATCGCCTCGGCCAGGGTTCCGAACCCCGGTCGCCGGGCGTACGGGCCGACCTGGCCGAAGCCCGTCACGCGAGCGAACACGAGCCCCGGGTTCTCCGCGGCGAGCCGCTCGTACCCCAGATTCCAGCGTTCCAGCGTGCCCGGTCGAAAGTTCTCGATGAGGACGTCGGCCCGCGCTGCGAGCTGGACTAGGATCGCCTGGCCATCAGCCGTTGAGAGGTCGAGCGTCATCGTCCGCTTGTTCCGGCCGATGACCTTCCACCAGAGGCCGATGCCGTCCTTGGTTGGACCGTGGCCGCGCGACGCATCCGGCTGCCGGGGGTGCTCGATCTTGATCACCGATGCGCCGTAGTCGCCGAGAAACGTCGCGGTCAGCGGGCCGGCAAACAGTGTGGCCAACTCGATGACGCGGACGCCATCGAGTGCCGGCCGGGGCGAGGACATCGCTCCACCCTGCAAAAGCCGCGTCATGGCTCCACACCGCGCGTCGTACCCCGACCAAGAACATCGAGTATCGCTGTCTCGAGCATCGCCGACCAGGTGGGCCAGTCATGCCCGCCCTCGACGACGAGGAGTGATGCGTCGATGCCGGGAACCGCTCGTGCCGCAAGGAAAAGCGCAGCAGCCTGATGGTCGAGGCCGTGACCCGTGGCCGTTGGGTCCGACGGCGGCATTTCCCGGTTGCTGACACCGATCCAAAGTCGAACCGGATGTTGCCGGCCGAACGAGGCCAGGAGACGCCTGTAGGACAACGCCTCGTACGTGCTCGGGTCGAATGGCACCCGATCTCGCCCGAATGCGACCGATCCACGGATCGACGAATCGCTGGGCGGCAGTGGATCGTAGATCGCGGGGCTCAGGCAGACTGCCGCGGCGAACCGGTCCGGGTGCGCCAGGGCGAATCGGAGCGCGCCTGCCCCGCCCATCGACACGCCGGCCGCGATACGTCCGGAGCGATCGGCGATCGTCGGATGGGACGCGTCGATGTGATCGACCAGGTCGCGGACAAGGGCCGTTTCGATCGGCCTCCCAGGAGGAGATCCGGAAAATCTCGAATCGACATACCAGCTCGAGCGGTTGGACCACGGGGCGTCGGGCGCGACGACGAGAAACGGGGGCACCAGCCGGTCGCGGATGGATCGATCGATGCGCGCGAGCGCCGGCCGGACATCCGTCATCGAGCCGCCGCGGCCATGCAGGAGGTAGACCACAGGGAATCGAAGGTCGCCGCCGACCTCGGGCTGGTACAGCAAGTACTCGATCGATCCGCCCAGGGCCGGTGACGGGGCGGATGCATGCCGGAGGTCCAGTCGGCTGACAGGCACGTCGTCGGCGCTCGAGGCGGTCATCCGGGCAATTCGTTTTCAAGGTCAACAGCGCAGCGGAAGCCGATCCACGGCGACCTGCCGAGTCCGGCGCCAAGCAGGAGCAGCTTGATTGACGCCTCGGGCGGTTGCGGCCCGCCATCGAAGTACCAGTCGGACACATCGCTGGTGAACCCGCTGCCGCCCTTGAGAATGACGAAGCGTGTTCGGCCGTCTGCGTGCTCGCTCTCGGTCAGGTTCCAGACCAGGGGTTCGAGTCGTCCGAGAAGCCCTTTCTCGGCGGCGATCTGCCATTCGTCTTCGGTCGGCAAGCGGACGCCGGCCCAGCCCGCGTAGGCGCGGGCATCAGCGAGCTCGACGTGAGTGGCCGGCGCATCAGGCGGGCCGGTACCGGCTCGGTCGAAACGTTCTCGTCGGACCGGCTCGTAACGAGTCGCCCGGCGGAACGCGCGGAACTCGGCGTTCGTCACCTCGCGCTCGGAGATCGCGAAGCTCCCGAAACGGACTTCCCGACGCATCGTTGCGGGCTCGTGGAGGCGAGGCGGGAGGGGCTTCCACTCGTCGACGAAGGGGGCTTCGCCATACAGGCCGGTCTCCCTCAATCGATATCTGACGAGCATGTCCTGGCGGCCGCTCGGGACCGCCACCATGCCGGCGGGGACGGAACGATGCGGGACAGCACGCGTGGGCAAGCGGATCACCGCTCGAGCCGGGAACGACGGCGACCTCAGTGCGGGCGCCGGAGTCATTGCCGGTGCATGCGCCGACCCGGGCTCCGCCGGCACAGCCATGACCGCCGCAATCCCACCCTCGGCGATTGTTCCACCTACGGCGACGCGACCGTCGCCGAAGCTCGACGCAGTCAAGTCGACACCGCTCGTCAGCTCGACCCAGCGGCTTCCGGGGCGGTCGTCGGTGATCAGCCACGGGCCAGTCAATGCGGCTCCGCGATTCACGATCGTCCATAGGGGCCGCCCGTCGTGGATCCAGCGCGATGCATAGATCCGGGCGTCGTCGCCCGTGTGGTCGGCCAGCGGCGTCCAGTCTCCTGATCGGAGCCATTGCGCAAACTCGCGCTGGACACGACGCATCGACCGGAACAGCGCTCGGTCTCGCTCGCTCCAGCCGACCCAGACGCCGAACACGGATTCCCAGACGAGCATGCCAGAGCCGTTCAGCCACGCCGAGTGGAGTTCGTCGAGGTGGCTGCGGTGCCAGCGGCGAACGTGGTGGAGCATGTGCCGGCGCTCGAACCATTTTGCTCTGAGCACGCCCGGCACACTCGAGTCGGCAAACCACTGGGCCCATGACATGGCGTGGTCCTCGATCCTCGCGAGGGGCACCCGCGATTCGGCCTCCATGGTCAAATTGGGCCGTATCTCGTCGAGTGCTGCCCGCAGCGATACCGTCCCCTCCTTGGTGCTGTCCAGGAAGACACCGTCGGCTCCCGTCTGGGCCACGAGTTCAGCGATAGCCTCGATTGCTGAGGGATTGTCGCCGGTCTCCCACGGGTAGTACGTCAGGTAGACGCGAACACCGCGCCGCTGGAATGCGCCCACAACGTCCGCAAGCTCCGGCACGCCGCGATAGAAGTCGAAATGGTCGCGGTCGTCGATCCCGACCACCGGGTAGGCATGCCACAGCGCGACGCCATCGAAGCCACCGAATTCGCGTTCGCCGGCGTCGACGAACGCGTCGACCGTGAAGCGACCGAGCTCGTGGTCGTACAGCGTCTCGTCCCACAGCCATGCCATACACACGCTGAACCCTTCCGCGGGGGCGTTGGCGTATCGGGCGCCGGAGTACGCCAGCCGTGCACGGGCCTCGTTCCGCCAACGCTCGAGCGTGGCGCGCCACGCCGGCCAGTCGGAGGGGTCATCGGGCGCGGCGAAGATCTTCGCCTCGTCGAGCACCGACAGATCCGCGTGCGGGTCGAGCGGAACGGCCGTCGGGAGGTCGATCGGGCGCGGAACATACGGATTGAAACCGGGGAGCGTCACGTCGTGGCGACGATGGCCGCAGTTCGAGCGGCAAGCTCATCGAACCCGACGTTATCGAAGCCCGGGATGCTCGTCGACAGTCGGTTCTTCAGGGGAGCGGCCCACGATTCCGGCAGCCCTGCCCTGCCTGCCATCGCGCCTGCGACGGCGCCGACGGTGGCGCCGTTGGAGTCGGTATCCCAGCCGCCCGACACAGCGAGACAGATCGACCGGACGAAGTCCCCGCCCCCGACACAGAGCGCAAGGACGATCAGCGCTGTGTTGTTGATGGCATGAACCCAGTGTCGCCCGCGATTGCGATCGTGGACCAGGTCGGCCGCCACCTCGAAGTCGTCGGTGGTCGAAGCGACGTGGCGTGCCGCCGCGATCTCCGAGGCCAGGCGGCTGTTGGGCGGGATGACCGACAACCCGGCATCCAGGACGACGTCAACCTTGTCACTGACCAGGGCCGCCGACGCCATTCCGGCCACGAACATCGCGCTGTAGATCCCATTCCGGGTATGGCTCAGCCGGGCATCGCGCCAGGCGAGCTCCGCTGCGCCGTGCGGGTCGCCGGGCCGGGCCCAGCCGTACAGGTCGGACCTGATCTGGGCGCCGATCCACTCGCGATACGGATTTGCGACCCTGGCGGTGTCCGGTGGTTGGAGCCCGTCGAGCAGGTTTCGATAGACCGCCCGCTCGGCGGTGAAGACGCGAAGAGCAGGGACATCCCTCAGCCATGTCCGGGCGACGTCGTCCGTTGTGAAATCAGGGCCGTGATCCTCGAGAACGCTTAGCGCCAACAACGTGTAGTTGAGGTCGTCGTCCTCGGGCATCCCGTCGATCACCTCGGCGAGACTGGTTGGACGGCTGGCCCGGTTCCAGGGCCAACGCGCCGCAACATCCTGGGGCAGCCCAGCCGCGGTGAAGTAGCCGGACAGCGGCCAGCGACCAGTTGCCTCCAGGATCTCCCGTATCCCTGCTCGGGGGATCTTCTCGACCGGTTTGCCTAGCAGGCACCCGATTGCGCGGCCCAGCCATGCGCCATGAAGGCGGTCACGAAGGGCCTCCTGCGGGGGGATCGGCGGCAGCGCCGGAGGTCGTCGCCAATGGCGTTGAACGCGTTCCAGGTCGCTCGGTTCATCGGTGTCGTCGGTGGTCGGCAAGGCGTCGATCTCCCCGAGCAACGTGCGCGCCAGCCGTGACAGCTCCGCGGAGGCCGGCGGGTCCGAGGCACCTACGCCGGGAGGAACGCAGTCGCCACCGGCCGCGACCCAGCGCTCGACGATGCCTGCCACATCCTTGCCCTCGTCCGCCGCTTGAACGAACTCGTGGCGGATCAGGTCTTCAGGCTGGATCCAGGTGATGCGCACGGCGCTCGTCTCCCGTCAGCTCGTCGAACGCGCGCTGGCGGGCGGCACGACGTCGTCCATCGGCTTCGATGACCTCGCGGGCGACCGCGGCCAGCTCGCGACCGGGCGATTCCAGGTCGATCAGGCTCGCGGCGGCCACGGCGATGCGCCAGGGTTCCGGGACGGCGTCAAGGCCGCCGAGGGCGCCGGCAAGAGCGCCGGCCATCGTCGCGATCGAATCAGAGTCCCGGCCGTAGTTCACCGCTCCGAGCACGGCTTCGCGATAGTCCCCGCGCGCCAGGAGCAGGAGTCCGAAGGCGACTGGAAGCTCCTCGATCGAATGCACGCGGCTCGCCCGACGAGCGCCCAAACCCGGGTCCCGATAGTCCGGCCCGACAGTGTCGAATGGAGCCACGGCGTCACGAAGCGGCCCCAAAGCGTCCCGCCACGACCCAAGGTCGCGAGCGCACGAAACGACCGCGTCGATCGCCTGGCGAGTGCCGTCGTGGGCCACGCGAAGGCCGGCGTCGATCACGTCCTCGACGGTGGCGTGTGGCGCCATCGCAGCCGCGACCCCGGCAGCCATTACCCCGGCCGCCTCTCGTCCATAGCTCGATTGATGGGCGCCGGCGATATCGATCGCCTCTGCGTACGCCGCTTCGGGATCCGCCGCATTGACGATCCCGACCGGGGCCATGTACATCGCGGCCCCACAGTTGACGATGTTCCCGAACCCGGCCTCGCGCGGATCGGCGTGCCCGTAGTGGAGCTTGGTCACCAGCCATTTCTCGGCGAGGAAGAGGCGCTGAAACGGGGTGTCTTCACGCTCCATGTCCGGGATCCACTGGGTCCGGCCGATCAGCAACGGGACGAGCTCTTCGGCCACGTCATAGGCGCCCAGGTGGCGCCGGCGTCGCCGGTAGACCTCGACGAGCGCCTGGGTCATCAGCGTGTCGTCGGTGATCCGACCGTCGCCCTTGGCGTATCGCGAGTAGCGCTCCGCCCTCGGGGTCTCCGATTCGAAGGCAGGCACGATGTCCGTGACCCACCCGCCGTACCGCTCGCGGATCTGGTCGGTCGTCCAACCTTCGGTTGCTCCGCCCAGGGCATCACCAACGGCGGCCCCGGCGAGGCAGCCCGTGGCCTTGTCGTCGAGCAGCGTCGTGGGTCTCCTTTCGGTCTGTGGCAATTCAGAAACGGCGGATCGGGGACCGCGACATGTCACGGTCCCCAATCGCGGTTACCCGGATCGGTCAGCCACCTCCCACCTGGGTCCAGCCGTCGACCAGCTTCTTCCCGAGTGTATCGAGGTCGATGCTGTTCGCGAGGAATTCCTGGAATGCGGGAGTGGCAACCTGGTCCTTCCATTGAGGATAGGCCTCGACCTTCTGGAACGGCGCGAGCTTCAGCTCCTTGCCAGAAGCGATCGTCACGTCCCAGCCGTCCTCGCCACCGGTGGAGGCGAGCACGGCCGCTCCGGCCTCCTCGGTGGTCGGGATGAGGAAGTCGCCCATCGCGAGCTTGGCCAGGTTCTCGCCGTCGAGGAAGAACTCGACGAACTTGGCGGCCTCCGCGGGATGCTCGCTCGCCGCGGAGATGCTGATGGTCTGGGGGTTGGCGGCCTGTGCCTGGGTAATTCCCTTCAGTGGGGGCAGCATCAACCATTCGAAGCCTTCGGGCGCCTGCTCGAGCATCTGCTGCGTCTGGAAGTTGGCGCCGCCGATCATCGCGTACTTGCCCCCGAAGAAGCCCGGGAGGACGTCACCCCCGCTGAGGCCAATGGAGGTTGGATCGATGGACTTGTCTGCGTAGATCATCTCGTGGATCCGGCGTGGGACCTCCTGCTCGGCCGGTCCGAACTTGACGACAGTCTTGCCACCCTCGTCGTAGAAGAATCCGCCATCGAAGCTGAGCGAGAGGCTCATCATCGAGGCGGTCGGGCTCTTGAGGGGCCAGCCCATGCCGAACTGATCGCCCGTGGTGAGCTGCTTGGCGGCAGCGCGGAGGTCGTCCCAGGTCCAAGGGTCCTCGATCGTCGGAGGCTCCACTCCAGCGGCCTCCAGGAGCCCGCCGTTGGCGAACACGACGTACGACTGGAGCAGGAACGGCGCGCCGTACCAGCCGTCATCCTTGTAGGTCACAGCCTCCCACACGCCGGGAGCGATGCCGTTCTTGAATTCGTCGGCCAGGAGCGGCTTCAGGTCCGCCAGGAAGCCCTGGTTTGAGAATCCGGCGATGCCAGCCGACTCATAGTGAATGAGGTCTGGCGCGGTACCGCTCTGGAACTGAGTTACAAGCTGATCGTGAACGGAGCCCCAGTCGCCCTGGACGTACTCGACCTGGATGTTTGGATTGGCCGCGTTCCACTCGTCGACGATTGCCTTGTTGGCCGCGATCACCGGCTCCTGCCACGCCAGGCTCTGAAAGCGCAGGGCGACGGGCTCGCCAGCGGGGCTCGCCGTGGCGGCGGCGGACGCGCCCGCATCAGGGCTCGCCGCTGTTGACGGGGCCGTGGTGGCGCCGCCACCGCTGCAGGCACTGACCATGACGGCGATCGACGCGACGCCGAGTAATCTCGAAATTCGACTGGACATTCGTCTGCCTCCTCCTTTGGCGTGATCGAACCTGGTCCACGACGGTGTGGCCGGTCCCTTTGCTGAACGGATCTATCCCTTCACACCTCCCGCGAGCAGTCCCTCCGTGAGGCGACGCTGGATGAGTGCAAAGAACGCGAGGCTCGGGATTGTCGCGAGCAGCGAGGCCGCGGCCAGCGGTCCCAGCCTCACGATCCCTTCGACCCCGACGAACCTCGCCAGCAGCAGCGGCAGCGTGGCCAGCCCAGGGTCCTGAAGTACGACCAGAGCAAAGAAGAATTCGCTCCATGCCGAGATGAAGGCGAACAGCGTGGCCGCCACGATGCCGGGCGCCAGCAATGGCAGGACGATCGATCGCAGCACACGGAGACGCCCGGCGCCATCGACCAGGCCGGCTTCCTCGAGCTCGCGCGGCAGCGTGCTGACGTAGCCCTGCAGCATCCACATGGCGAAGGGCAGCGACCACACGACGTAGACCACGATCAGACCAACGTGGCTGTTCAGCAGGCCGATCTCCTTGAGGATCAGGAACAGCGGGATGACGATCAGGATCAGGGGAAAGACCTGGCTGACCAGAATCCAGGCAAGCGCCGGCCGGCGGAACGGCGTCTTGTAGCGCACCAGCGCATAGGCTGCCGGCAGGGCGACGGCGATGGTCAGGACGGCGGTTGCGACCGACACGAACAGACTGTTCGCGGCCGCCTGGACGATGTCCTGGCCGTTGAGGACGTTGATGTAGTTGTCGAGCGTGGGACTCGTCGGAACGAGCGTCGGGTCGAGCGAGACGAGTTCCCGCGGGCCCTTGAACGAGGTCGAGATCATCCAGATCAGGGGGAACGCGAGGAAGACCAGGAAGGCCACGAGCAGCACATATTGAGCAGCTCGCATCACCAGGCTGGGCCGCCTCATGCGTCAGCCGCCCTGAGGCGCCGCCGCAGGTAGATCGCGAGGAGGGCGATGATCAGGATGACCATCGCATTGCCCATCGCCGCGGCGTACCCGAAGTTCCCGTAGCGGAAGCCCTCGTTGTACGCGAAGAGTGCCGGCAGCATGGTCCGGCCTCCCGGCCCGCCCGCGGTCAGCACGTACACGAGCCCGAAAGCATTGAAGTTCCAGATGAAGTTGAGGGAGAAGATTGCATCGGCCACCGGCCGGATCTGGGGCAGCGTGATGTGTCGGAACCGCTGGCCGATGTTCGCGCCATCAACTTCGGCCGCCTCGTGGAGCTCAGGGGGGACGCTCTGCAGGCCGGCCAGCAGTGCGACCGTGGTCTGCGGCAACCCGGCCCAGACGCCGACGACCACGACCGCCGCGAACGCCGTATCGACGCCGCCAAGCCAATTGATCCCTGTGTCGAGGATCCCCAAACCCTCAAGCGACGCATTGAGGATCCCGGCGTCGGGGTGGTAGACCATTCGCCACATGATGGCCACGATCACCGAGGGCATCGCCCAGGGCACGAGGGCAAGCGTCCTTGCCAGCCAGCGCAGGCGCAGTCGCTCGTTCAGGAGCAACGCGAGGGCCAGCCCCAGCACGCCCTGGAGGGCCGTGACGCCGAACGCCCAGATGAGGCCCGTGAGGAATGACTGCCAGAACAGCGAGTTGCCGAGCAATCGCGTGTAGTTATCCAGCCAGGTGAAGTTGGTCGTGACGTCGATACCGGCGACTGCGTCCGTGAAGCCCAGGTAGATGCCGACCGCGAGCGGGGCGACACTGAAGATCACGACGGGGATCAGAGCCGGCACCAGGAAGACCATGGCCTCCCGCTGTTCGCGACCCGTGGCCCGACGGATAGCCGACATGGCGGTCACCGGTGAGCTCCTCGGATGGTGGCGACCGACGACTCGCGTACGACCAGCCTTGGCGCGACGTGCAGCCGACGGATGACGATCGATGGATTGGCCAGGCGCTCGAGGAGGAGGTTTGCCGCCAGCGCGCCTCGCTCCTCCGAGCCGAGCGAGACGCTCGACAGCGACGGGGCGCTCATCTCGGCGAGCTCTGTGTCGTCCATCCCGACGAGGGCCACGTCGTCCGGAACGCGCAGCCCGAGATCAATCAGCTGACGAAGGGCCCCGACCGCAAGAAGGTCGTTGGCGCAGAACACGGCATCGGGTCGCGCGCGGTGGAACAGGGCGCGTGCGGCCCGTCTTCCGGCGGCGAAGGTGAAATCCTCCGCGGTGACGACGAGGTCAGCGTCGAATGCTCGGCCCGCGGCGTCCAGCGCGGCCCGGAAGCCCTCGAGACGAGCCTCCCCTGGCACCGTGTCGATCGGACCGTTGATGAACGCGATCGACTGGCGTCCAGTCTCAACCAGATGAGCGATCGCAAGGCCCACGCCCTGCCGGGAGTCGGCTCGTACGTTGTCGACTGGGACCTCGGCAGGCAGCGTGCCGATAACGACGACCGGGAGCGGGGCTTGGCAGAGCTCGTCGACGAACTCGGGCGTGACCCGGATCGGAATCAGGATCATGCCGTCCACGTGACGATTGCGCAGACTGCGCAAGAGCGCAATCTCGTCGGCCGGCTGAGAATCGGTCGAGCTCAGGAGCAGGCGGTAGCCGGCCTCCTTGGTCACTCGCTCGATCGCCCGCATCATTGCCACGTAGACCGGGTTGGCCACGTCGGCGACCGCGAACGCGAGCTGACCGGTCCGTCCCGCCTTGAGCGAGCGGGCGACGGCGTCGGGGACGTACCCAACGGCCTCCGAAGCAGCACGGACTCGCTGGACCATGTCCGGCGTGGCCGGCAGGCCGTTGATCACACGAGACACGGACGCGATCGAGACGCCAGCTCGCTGGGCGACGGTGACAAGCGTGGGACGCGCAAGATCCCGCATCGAGATCCTCTGCCGCCGTTCTTGTAAACGTTCTTGTAAACGTTCTCAGGAACGGTCCGATGCGGATGATGGCAGCGGGCCGGGACGCTGTCAAGGAGGTTGGGGCGCCGTATTTGGGCAGCGCGGGTCGGTTCGGTCGCCCGGTGCCTGAAGGAACGGTGGAACGGGTCGTCCCCCGTCGGGTCGGTCACCCGGAGCCCAAAGGAGCGGTGGAGCGGTCAGGCCGTGATGGCGTCTCGTCCCAGGTAGGGTCGAAGGACTTCCGGCACGTTCACCGAACCGTCCGGTTGCTGGTACGTCTCCAGCAGGGCGGCCACGATCCGAGCGAGCGCCAGCCCCGAGCCGTTGAGCGTGTGGACGAGCTCTGCCTTCGCGCCTGGCTCAGGGCGGTAGCGAATGGCCATCCGCCTCGCCTGGAAGTCGCGGAAATTGGAGCACGAGCTGACCTCCAGCCAGCGCTCCACTCCAGGCGCCCATACCTCCAGGTCGTACTTGCGGGCCTGGGTGAAGCCCATCTCCCGCGTGCTCATGAGCAGGACCCTGTACGCCAGGCCGAGTCGCTGGATCAGGATCTCGGCGCGCTCGGTCATCCACTCGAGAGCGGCGGCAGAGTCCTCGGGGCGTTCGAAGAGCACCATCTCGACCTTGTCGAACTGGTGGACTCGCAGGATGCCTCGCGTGTCCTTCCCCGCCGCGCCGGCCTCTCGCCGGAAGCACGGGGTGTAGGCGGCATAGCGGATCGGGAGCTGGTCGGCCTCGAGGATCTCGTCGCGGTGGAGGTTCGTGACGGGAACCTCGGCCGTGGGAACCAGGTACAGCTCGTCCCGGGTGACGACGTACATCTGGTCTTCCTTGTCCGGGATCTGGCCGGTGCCGGTGGCCGAAGCGGTGTTGACGACCGCGGGCGGCCACACTTCGGTCATCCCGTTCTCGCGCGTATGGACGTCGAGGAACCAGTTGATCAATCCTCGCTGGAGCGCGGAACCCGCGCCTCTGTAGACCGGGAACCCGGAGCCGGCGATCTTTGATCCTCGGGCGTTGTCCAGGATTCCGAGCGCGTCGCCGAGCTCCCAGTGCGGCTTGCGCATCCAGGTGGCGCCGCCGACTGCCGCGTCGGCACCGGTCTCTCCCACGGCCGGCTGCTGGCGCGGGAGGAGGTCGCCCCAGGTCCGAACGGTGACGTTCGCCTCTTCCCCGCCGACGGGGATGTCCGGATCGGGCGGGTTGGGGATCCGCAAGAGGAGGTCGTCGAGCGCCGACTCGGTCTCGGCGAGGGTGACCTCGAGCGACTTGATCCGTTCGCCGGCAGCCGTCGAAGCGGCCTTGAGCTCTGCGACCGCGGGTCCGTCTGGGGCAGCGCCGCCCTTGATCGCTTCGCCGATCCGTTTGGATACGGCGTTCCGCTCAGCCTTGAGCGCCTCGGTCTCGGCCAGGAGACGGCGCCGCTCGGCATCGAGCTCCACCGCCCGGTCGATGAGCGCGGGATCCTCGCCTTTGTCGGCCGCGCCACGCCGGATGACCTCCGGTTCGTCGCGGAGGCGCTGGAGACCAACGCTCATTCGACGAGCTCCGACCGTCCGGGTGCCCTGCCTGTCGGCCAGCCCGATGCCGCGGCGGCCCGTTCGTAGACGAAGTCGAGATCGAGGCTTGCCAGCAGCCAGCCGGCTCGCGGTCCGTTCGGGCGACCCAGGAAGGCGAGGTAGATCGCCTCGAACGCACGCCGAGGGGGCAGCGCGTCGAGCTTCGCGAGCTCGAAGATCTTCGATTGCCAGGCGTCGCCGCCGCGTGGGACCTCCAGTCCGGCGAGGTTCGCCAGCTGGGCCAGGAACCGCCGTTGGTCGTCGGCCAGCGCCGTCGCGGCCTCGGGAACGCCGTCTCGTCGAACGGCGATCCGGGCGGAATCCGGCGCGTACGCGTCGAGCCACTTCTGCGCCGCGTCAACGCGCTCCTCGAGGATCACGCGCTCACGGACGTTCAGCGCGCTCCCCTTCTCGGCTTCGACGCGGTACGCCAGGTCCACACCGGGGATCTGCAGGAGCAGGGCAAGGTGCGAGAACGCCGGCCGAAACGCGGCCGCCTCTGCGGGGACGTCGGCCGCCGCGTCGAGCAACGAGTAGCGAAACGTCGCCTCGAACCCAGGCGGGATCTCGCCCTTGACCTTTTGTCCGGCGGTGGCTGCCGCGAAGCGATCGAACTCGTCGAACAGGCGCGGGATCGCGTCCGTCCCCTCCGGATCGAACTCGATCGCCTGGCTGGGCCGCGGTCGAAGGAAGAGGAATCGGAGCTGCTCGGGCGGGACGACCTCCGCGATCGCGTGTGCCGCGGCCCCTCGGCCTTTCGACGTCGACATCTTCTTGCCGCCGATGTTCAGGAATTCGTAGGGCACGTTGAGGGGCGGTTCGCGTTCGAACACCTCGCGAGCGATGGCATCGCTGCGGTCGCGAGAACCCCCCGCGGTGGAGAGATCCTTGCCACATGGTTCGATCGTGACGCCCAGGATCGACCATTGGGCCGCCCACTCGAGGTTCCAGGGAAGCTTTGCGGTTCCTCCGAACGGGCTGATCCAGCCGGCCGTCCCGCAGCCTGTGGCCCATTCGACGAGGTTCTCGCGACACTCGAACTGGACGCGTTCGCCATCCCAGCCGGTCACGATCGTCGTACCGATCTTGCCGCACGTCGGGCAGATCACCGCAAGTGGATGCCAGGTGTCCGGGTGTTGCACGTTCGCCACACGCCGGTAGATGTCCCGGACGAGCGCCGCATTGTCGAGCGCCAGGCGGATGTACGGATCCACGTCGCCGGTGGGATAGATGTCGCTCATCCAGTAATAGCGATTTGGCTCGATGCCCAGGCGGTCGAACGTGTCGATGAACATTCCGGCGAAATGGCGCGCATAGCTCGCGTGGCAGTCGCCGACCGGGTCCGGGACGTGCGCGAGGGGACGGCCCATCTCGCGCTCGACGGCATCGGGCGTCAGCAGGGCCTGCGCGTCCATCGGGTCGAGGTCGTCAATACCGTAGAGCAGCCTGGTCTCGACGCCGTTGGCGCGAAGCGCCCGAGTGAGCACGTCGAGGATGACCGGCCCGCGGAGGCTTCCGACGTGAACCGTCCCGGACGGTGTCTTCGAGTCGTTGACGACCTGCGGCCCGCGATCGCGGACCTTGACCGCGAGCTCGTCCGCCCAATCCATGGCGACGACCGCGGGGCTAGGTGATGCCGACGATCTTGTAGGTGAAGTCGCCGGCCGGAACGCGAACGACGACCTTCTCGCCCTTCTTCTTGCCGAGCAGGGCGCGACCGACCGGGCTCTCATTGGAGATCCGACCCTCGGCCGGCTTTGCCTCAGCGGAGCCCACGATCGTGAACCGCTCCTTGCCGTCGCCGCTCTCGACCGAGACGGTCGAGCCGATCTGGACGTGGTCGGTCGAATGGTTCTCGTCGATGATCGTCGCGTTCTTGATCAGGGCCTCGAGGGTCTGGATACGGCCCTCGACGAACGCCTGCTCGTTCTTGGCGTCCTCGTACTCAGCGTTCTCGGACAGGTCGCCATGTTCCTTGGCATCGTGGATTCGGTTGGCGACCTCTGGTCGCTTGACGGAGACCATCTCGTCGAGCTCGGCACGGAGCTTCTCGAGGCCGTCCCTCGAGAGGTAGGTGGGCTTGTTGTTCACGGCCAAAGGTCCCCGCAATGCAGGTTTCTCGGATGTGGGCAACCGCGCGGCGGTCTTCGAAGAAGGAAAGAACTCCAGGCATCCACGGTCCGGCCGCGCGCCTGAAGTTCCGAACTGGACGCGAATGGTAGTCGGGCGCCGTCAGGGTGTCAAAGCGGTGGATACGATCGGTCAGATGGCCGGAACAGGTATCCCGCGGTTACTCGAATGGTGGCCTCTGGATCGGCGCCCGTCACGGGGACGGCCGACCTCAGTTCCCGTCGGTCAGCCGCAGGAGCCGCCGCTTGATGCGCTGAAGCGATCGTCGGTCCGGGAACGCGACGAACAGCGTGTCGTCGCCGGCGATCGAGCCCGCGACTTCCGGCCAGCGTGCCCGGTCAAGGGCTGCGGCGATGGCATGGGCCGATCCGGGCAGCGTTCGCAACACGAGGAGCAGGCCCGCCTCGCGCACCTCGACCGGCAGGTCGGCCAGGAGCTTGCGCAGCCGGTCCTCGCCCGAGGTCTCCGCCTCGATCAGGCGCGGCGGCAGGGCGTAGGCGGCCGTGCCCTCGCGGGTCACCTTGATCAGCCCGAGCTCGGCGACGTCGCGGCTGATCGTTGCCTGCGTCGTCCGGAACCCGCGCTCGCGCAACGCCGCAGCCAGCTCCTGCTGCGTCCGGATCGGTCGCTGTTCGACCAGGTCGCGGATGGCCCGCTGGCGGATCTGCTTCATGACTTCCATGGCAGGCCGTTGCTCACCGCGCGAGCCAGACGACGAACACGACCCCCGCCAGCATGACTCGATACCAGACGAAGAGATCGAGCGAGCTCGACTGCAGGTAGCGAAGCAGGACGCTGATCGCGAGCGCGCCGGAGACGAATGCGGCAATCATGCCGACGAACAGGGGGCCGGCGCTCACCACCACGCTGCTTTCGCCGGCAAACACCCGGCGTAGCTCGAAGACCACCGCGCCGCCGGTGATCGGCGTGGCCATCAGGAACGAGAAGCGGGCCGCGGCCGCTCGGTCCAGCCCAGCAAAGCGCCCGGCCGCGATCGAGATGCCCGATCGCGAGATGCCGGGAACGAGGGCGAGGGCCTGGGCACCCCCGATCCCGAGGGCTACCGGCAGGGTCACGTCGTTGACTCCCTTGGCTCGTCCGCCACGCCGGTCCGCCAGCCACAGGATGCCTCCGCCCACCACGAGCGTGACCGCGACGAGCCCGATCTCTCGAAACGCGGTCTCGATGAGGCCTTCGAGCAGGACACCGGCGATCGCGGCCGGGATCGTGGCGGCGATGAGCAACCAGGCGAGACGCCGGTCGGGATCGCCCCGGAACGATCGATCGCGCAGCGTCGCGAGGGCGGCCGGGACGAGTCGGATCCAGTCGGCGCGGAAGTATACGAGGAGTGCTGCCAACGTTCCGATGTGGAGCATCACGCTGAACGCCAACGAATTGATGAACGCGTCGTCCCAGCCAAACAGGAACGGGACGATGATCAGGTGCCCGGACGACGAAACCGGCAGGAACTCGGTCAGACCCTGCACGACCCCCATGACGAGCGCCTGCAAGACCGGATCCATGGCGTGGTCGGCGGGCGATCGGCCGCCAGGTGCGACGGCCCTACCGGATGAACAACGGGGCGAGGACGAGGGTGATCGTTGCCAGCAGCTTGACCAGGACGTGGAGGGAGGGGCCGGCGGTGTCCTTGAACGGATCGCCGACCGTGTCCCCGACGACCGCAGCTGCGTGAGCGTCGGAGCCCTTGCCGAGAACGTTGCCCTCGGCGTCCTTGAGGTGTCCCGACTCGATGTACTTCTTGGCGTTGTCCCAGGCCCCGCCGCCGTTGTTCAGGACGGTCGCCAGCATCACACCGGCGATCGTTCCGACCATCAGCATGCCGGCCACGGCTTCTGCGCCGAGCAGGAGTCCGACGATGATCGGCGTCGCGACCGCGACGACACCTGGGGCGATCATCTCGCGCAGGGCCGCCTTGGTCGTGATGTCGACGACACGCGCGTAGTCCGGGCGCTGCGTGTAGTCCATGATCCCGGGCATCTCGCGGAACTGGCGCCGCACCTCGATGATGATCGCCTGGGCGGTGGTTCCGACCGCGCGGATCGCGAGCGAGCTGAAGAAGTAGACGAGCATCGCGCCGATCAGGGCGGCGACGAACACGTCCACGTTGGCTAGGTTGACCGACTCGAGAAGCTCCTCGCCGCGGCGGGCCAGGATCAGGTTGACCTTGTCGATGTAGGCGGAGAACAGCAGAAACGCGGCAAGCGATGCGGACGCGATCGCATACCCCTTGGTCAATGCCTTTGTCGTGTTGCCGACGGCGTCGAGGCGGTCGGTGATCTCGCGCGCACCCGCCTCGGCGCGGCTGAATTCGGCGATCCCGCCGGCGTTGTCGGTGATCGGGCCGAACGTGTCCATCGCCAGGATGTAGGCGGTCGTCATGAGCATCGCCATCGTCGCCACGGCGGTCCCGAAGATGCCGCCCACGTCGTTGCCTGCCTCGTTGACGATGCCGGCCTGCGACCCGAGCCAGTGGCTGGTGATCAGCGCGATGCCGATCGTGATCGCCGTCACGAACGTGGTCTCGAAGCCGACCGCGGTTCCCGAGATGATGTTCGTGGCCGGGCCCGTCTTGGACGCCTCCGCGATCTCGCGAACCGGGCGGAACGAGCCGGCCGTGTAGAACTGGGTGATATAGACGAAGGCGACGCTCGTCGCGAGACCGATGACGCCGGCCCCGAAGAAGTACAGCCAGACCGGCACGCCGGATGGAGCGTTCCCGTTGGTCTGGAGCATGATGTTCGTGGTCAGCAGCAACGCCACGACCGACAGGACGGTCGTTACCCAGTACCCGCGGTTGAGGATGTTCATCGGGTTCTCGGTCTCGCGGCCGCGGACGAAGAAGATCGCGACGATCGTCGAGAGCAGGCCGAACGCCCGCACGACAAGCGGGAAGAAGATCCACGCCTGTGGGTTTGGCCAGCCGGCGTTGAGGGCAATCGTGAAGACGCCGACGCCGAGGATCATCGCGCCGATGTTCTCCGCGGCCGTGCTTTCGAACAGGTCGGCACCGCGGCCCGCGCAGTCGCCGACGTTGTCGCCGACGAGGTCTGCCACGACGCCCGCGTTCCGTGGATCATCCTCCGGGATGCCCTTCTCGACCTTCCCGACGAGGTCCGAACCGACATCGGCGGCCTTGGTGTAGATCCCGCCGCCGAGCTGCGCAAAGAGCGCCACGAAGGACGCGCCAAAGCCAAAGCCCACGATCAGGAACGGCGCGTCATGCGTGGCCTGGCCGCCGGACAGTCCTCCGAAGAGCGCGAAGATGCCGTACACGCCGAGCAGCGACAGGGCGACGACGAGGAAGCCGGAGACCGCGCCACCGCGCATCGCAACCTGGACGGCCTCGACGAGGCTGCGCCGCGCGGCCGCCGCGGTTCGCACGTTGGCCTTGACGCTGATATACATCCCGATGATCCCGGAGGCCATGGAGCAGGCCGCGCCGACGAGGAAGGCGAGGCCCGTCCGCCAGCCGAGATCGAGCCCGAACGTGTCGGTGTCGGCCACCTCCCGCGTCTCGAAGACCGTGATGACCAGGCCGATCACGACCGCGCCGACGATGGCCAGGATGCCGATCGTCGTGTATTGCCGTCGAATGAACGCAACCGCGCCCTCGAAGATGGTCCCGGCCACGTCCTCCATCTCCTTGGTCCCGGTGTCTCGCGACAGGACGTCGCGCGCGAGGTAGATCGCGAACAGGACCGCGATGATGCCGGCGGGCAAGATGATCAGCTGGAGCGCACTCGCATCCATCGGGGTTTTCGGCTCCTCCACGACAGGGTTGACGGCCGCGATTCGGCCCGGGCGCGGGCGGCGCGCCGCTCAGCGTCTGGTCTCCGGGGAGATGTGGCTCCTGGTCCCTGGGCGTGCACGTTGCGATGGGACCTTGCAGGCCGTCGGCGAGTGTAGCAAGGCAGCAGAAGCCGGGTCAAACTCACCATCGGCCGACAGTTGGAACCGGGATTCGAGCGTAGGCGGCCGGACCGGCCCAGCCCCTATACTGCGCAGTCTTGTGACCCGACGACCCATGCTCGGGTGTCTCTTCGAGATCGTCGAGACGCTCGTCCTCACGCTGATCATCTTCCTCGTCATCCAGAACTTCGTGGCCCAGCCGTACAAGGTCCAGCAGCAGTCGATGGAGCGCACGCTGGAGGCTGATCAGTACGTCCTGGTCGCCAAGCTGACGCCCCGACTCGACGTCTACAAGCGTGGCGACATCGTCGTGTTCACACCGCCCGACGACTGGGCGACGGCCGACGAGACGCCGTTCATCAAACGGGTCATCGGCGTCGGTGGCGACGACATCGAGATCCGCGACGGGCTCGTCTACGTCAACGACAGGCTGCTCGACGAGCCCTACATCTATGCCGACCAGCCAGGCGACCCGCCCCAGCCGACGACCGCCGCGCAGGACCACTGGGCCGTGCCCCCTGGCGAGCTGTTTCTGATGGGCGATCATCGTGCCAACTCCGCGGATTCGCGCTCGTTTGGTCCGGTGCCGCTTGCCAACGTCATCGGCCGGGCGTGGTTGCGGTACTGGCCGGTGAACGTCTTCGGGATCCTGCCGACGCCCACCCACCCGGAGCTGGAATCGGCCAGTCCATGAACACCAGACCGTGAACCCGGCCCTCGCGGGGGTCGCGCTCGCGGTTCTGCTCGGAGCCGTCGTCGCCGTGTCCGCACGCACCGCCCGTGCCGCCGTCCTCGGCGTGATCCTGGCCATGGTCGGCGCATCGTTCCTGGCCGAGCCACTCCCCGATACGCTCGGCCTGACGGCGCGGCTGGTGGGCACCATCCTCGCCGGCTACCTGCTGTGGATCGCCGGTCGCGACCCGGACGCACGGACCGGTGGATCCAGGCTCGGATGGCCGGCCGAGCTCCTCGTCGCCGCGGCCGCCTCGGTCGTTGGCTACGGAAGCCACGGCCTGGGATCCCCCGCCGATGGTCCACCCCTCGCCCAGGCCGCGGGCTTTGCCCTTGCGGCTCTTGCGGTGGCCCCCATGGTCAACGGACGGGACGTCCTTCGCATGGGCCTGGGCGCGATCATGTTGATCACCGGCGGGATCCTCGTCCGGACCAGCCTGGGCGGCACGCCCGGCAACCTCGAACAGCTGACCGCGGCAGGTCTCCTCGCCGTCGTCGGCGGCGTCGTGGCGGCCATGGCCGTGGCTGCCCGGACGGATGGGTTCGCCGGCTTCGACGTCGCGCCTGGTCCGGGCGACCGGGTCCGCCGACAACCGGATGCCCATCCGATCGAACCGCGATGAGCCTGATCACGTATCTCGTCATCACGTTCGGGTTCGCGGCCGCCGCGTGGCTTGCCCGCGACCGCGCACGCCTTGGGCCGATCATCGGGATCGCCGGGCTCCTCGCGGCGACGCTCGCCGCCATCGCGGTCCGGCCTGAGGAAATGATCGAGATCGGCGGCGGTGGGTTGGCAACCACCTCGTACGTCCGGCTCTTCCTCGCGATGGGATCGCTCGTCGGGCTCGGGTTGGCGATCAGCGGCGTCGCGTCACGGGCCCGCCCTGACCTGCCGACGGTGACCTTGGTCACGCTCGGGATCGCGGCCACCACCCTCGCCTTGACGGATTCGCGGGCGGCTGTCGTCGCGGGCACGGCCGGTGGGCTGTTCGGGGCCCTGCTCACGATTGCACCCGGTGGCGATCGTTCCGGCGCGAGCATCGGCGTTCGCGACGTCCGGGCCGTGGTCATCGCGGGGACCATGGCGCTTGTGGCGACGGCGTGGCTGGGACGCGACCTCGGACAACTCGATGCACCGCCGGTGGTCTTCGGACTGGCCTACCTCGCGGTCGCGCTGGCGGTGGCGATCCGGTTTGGCGCCATCCCGTTCCACTTGTGGGTGGCGCGGCTCGCGGACGCCGTGTCCGAGAGCGGGCTGCCCGTCGTGACGGTCCTCGCCGCAGCGCCGCTTGCAATTGTCGGGCTCGGCTGGACGGACATGTCGATCGCCCCGCTCCTCGTGGATCTCGGAGCGGAGCGCGGGGTCGTCCTCGCCATCGCGGTCGGGTCGATCGTCCTGGCGTCCATCGCCGCCCTCATCCAGGACGACCTCGAACACGTCGTCGGCTATTCGATCGTTGGCGACGCCGGGGTCGCGCTCCTGGCCATCGTCGCGCTCGATCCGGTGGCGTCGGGCGCGGCGCGCCTGTGGATCCTGGCGTTGGTCGTCACCCGCAGCGCGTTCGCGGCGTGGGCGGCGGCGCTCCGCTTGGGCGCTGGGACGGGCCGGATCAATGAGCTCCGCGGCTGGTTGACGAGCTCTCCCATGCTTGCCCTTGCCTTTGGGCTGATCGTGATCGCGAGCATCGGCTTTCCGGGACTCGCCGCGTTCGAGGCGCGAAGCACGCTCGTCGCCGGCGCGCTGGATGGCCCCTTGACCATGATCGTGCTGTTGGGCGTCCTGTTGCCCCTCACCTACTACGGGCGGCTCGTGTCGATCGGGCTTGCCCGACCCGACGGCGCACCCAGGCCGGGTGCCTGGCGACCGCGCGTCCAGCCCGTGGACCTGACCGCCGCGGGCGCCTGGTGGCAGTCGACCTGGGAGACGAACCGCGCGTTCAGCGCGGCACTCGTGGCGGTGCTCCTGGCCGCGCTCGCCGTGGCCACCGCGAGCGGAGCGTTTGGGGGCGTGGCGGCCGCAGCGGAGCCGACGCTGGGCGGCTCCGTCCCCGTGACTTCCGCGGAGCCGTCGTTCCGGCCGGTCCCAACCGACTGACGACCGCCGGTTCGAACGGCCGCCGAGCTACTCGTCCGGGGCGAGCACCCAGCGGTCGACCTCGCGTTCGTAGTCGAGCAGCTCCTCCGGGCTGAACCACAGGGCAAGCTCCGTGGACGCGGCCTCGGGACCGTCGGATGCATGCACGATGTTCTGCGCCGTTTCGAGGGCGAAGTCGCCGCGGACCGTCCCGGGCGCGGCCTCGTGCGGACGCGTCGCCCCGTTGATCGCACGGACGACCGCGATCGCGTTTGGCCCATCGAGGGCCAGGGCCACCAGCGGCGCCGACGTGATGAAGTCGACGAGGCCGGCGAAGAACCGCTTGGCGCGGTGGGCGTCGTAATGGCGCTCAGCCAGCCCGCGATCGACCCGCACGAGCTTGAGTCCCACGACCTTGAGCCCGCGTTCCTCGTAGCGCGCGAGGATCCGGCCAATGAGCTGACGCTGCACGCCGTCGGGCTTGATGAGGACGAGGGTCCGTTCGGTTCCTGCCATGTCGACCTTGGGTACGGAGGTTGTGGACGGTCGCGGGATTGTATCGGATCGAGGCGACGGCTCAGCGCTCGGGCGGTTCAGCGCTCGGGCTGCTCAGCGCTCGGGCGGCTCGGACCCTCCATCGGTCGCGGGCGCATCGGATCCCCGCCGCGACGCGGCGCGCGGCTTCCGTGCGGTTCCATCCGTACGGTTGCGGCGGTCGCGCGTACCTGACCAGGCCGCCGCCGCGTATGCCCGAGTTGCGTCGGTTTCGAGACCAACCAGCCGGTAGGCATCGCCCCGGACCACGTGGATCGCGGGGCCGGCCATACCCTCGGTTGCCTCCAGGATCGCAGGCGCGAGGGCCGGGGCCAGCCGCAGGGCCAGCGCAAACCGCAACGTTGCCTCGTCATCGGATCCGCTGCGGCGGGCAGCGCGACCCGCCTCGAGCTCGCTCGCGGGATCCGGGAGCTCGGCGGTGCCTGGGGTGCCGCCGCGTTCTGCCTCCCAGAAGCCGAGGGTCAGGGTTGAGCCGGTTGCCGGATCCGCGTCGTCTGGCGAGGGACCCGAACGCGCCGCGACGACGTTCGGATCGGCGTCACCCACCCGCCGGTTCGGTGGCACGGCCGGCTCGAGGTGGAACAGCGTGCCCGCGGTCGGCGCCGGCTCGGATGCGTCCGCCGGCCAGACCGCCGAGCGGGGCATCCCGGCGAACAGGTCATCGATCGGGGCATCGACCCGTTCGAGGGCTTTGTTGGCGAGACGGCGCGCCTCGTTCGGACGACCGAGTGCCGCGGCGGCCTCGGCCGCGATTGCAAGCGTCACGGCCGTGCCGTCGCCGTCGTCGAGCGCAACCGTTGCCGCCGCGCCCGCGGCCGTGAGATCGCCGCACCGCCATCGAACCTCGGCGAGGTCCACGTAGCCCTCTCGATCGAGCTGACGACGCCGCGCCAGCAGCTCGAGCTCCGCGCGGGCGAGCGCGAAGGAGCCGAGCCGCAGATGCACCCGGGCAAGCGCGAGCTCGATGGAACGCTCCCGGGCCATTGCCTGGGGCTCCGTACCCGGTGTTTCAATCCTTGTCGTCATGCCGGCAGGCACAGCCGGGCGTCGAGACCACGGAGATATCGGCCGGGGGCGACTGCCGCGAGTCGCAGGGCATCGTCGCGGAACAGCTGTGCGGCCAGGCGCTGGATTGCCGCAGAGTCCACCCGTTCGACTGCCGCCAGTGCCTCGTCGAGCGTCAGCACGCGATCGTGGAGTGCCTCCTGGCCGCCGATCCACGACGCGACGTGGCGGGTGTCGTCCATGCGCAGCTCGAGGCCGCCGGAGAGGTACCGCTTCGCCTTGACCAGCTCCTCGGCGGGGACGAGCTCGTCGCGGAGCCGTGCGAGCTCGGTCATGATGGCGGCGATGGCGGCGGGTATCCCCGCCGGGTCCACGCCAGCCGACACCTCCAGCGCTCCCGCATCCGCGTAATCGACGATGCCCGACGAGACGTCGTAGGCGAGGCCGAGCTCCTCGCGAACGGACAGGAAGAGCCGGCTGCTCATCCCGTCACCGAGCACGGCGTTGAGGACCGCCAGGGTCCAGCTTTCCGGATGGTCGCGATGCAGGGCGGGAACGCCGATGCACACCTGCGCCTGGCTGGTGGACCGTTTGCCCGCCATCACCCGTGGTCCGGCGGGCAGCGTCGGTGACGGCGCAAAGGACGGGATGTGGCCGTTGCCCGTCCCGAAGGCATCCGCAGCCAGGTCGGTCGCCTCGGCATGGGCAAGATCGCCCACGATGGCCACGACGGTGTTCGCCGGGCGATAGGTGGTCGCCCAGAACTCGCGGATCGCCCTGTCCGCAAGACCGCGCACATCGTCCTCCTCGCCACAGATCTCGCGACCGAGCGGGCCATGGCCGAAGAGGGCGGTCTGGAAGAGGATCTGGCAGTACTCGGACGGATCGTCAAGATACGAACGGATCTCCTCGACGATGACGGCTCGCTCGCTTTCGATGTCCCGATTGGTCAGGCGCGGGCGGACGATCAGCTCGCCGACAACCTCCATCGCCCGGGCAGCCTCGCGCAGCGGGACGCGGACCCAGTAGACGGTGGATTCGCGATCGGTGGCAGCGTTGAACGAGCCGCCCACACCCTCGATCGCCTCGCTGATCGCCCGCGTGCTCGGGAACGCCGACGTACCCTTGAAGGTCAGGTGCTCCATGAAGTGGGCGACGCCGATCTGACCGGCGACTTCCAGCCGCGAGCCCGCCAGCACGTACGCGGCGACCGAGACCGAGCGAGCCGCGGGGAGCCGTGCGGTGATCACCCGGGGCCCGGCTGGCAGCACGGTCCGTTCGAACATCCGGCCGATGGTACAGGAATCGGTGCGGGCGCCCCCCCGGCCGGTGGTCGGTTCGGGCGCCCGGTGACCGAGCCCGCGAAGGTGCTACTTGGGCAGGACGGCGTTGATCCAGCTCTGACCGAAATAGATGACAAAGGCGACCGCGACAACCCACAGCAGCGGGTGGATTTCAGTGATCTTGCCGCGAACGATCTTGATGACCACGTGGGTGATGAACGCTGCGCCGATGCCGACCGTGATGCTGAAGGTGAGCGGCATCAGGATCAGCCCGAGGAGCGCCGGCAGACCCTCCTCGATGTCGGTGAAATCGATGTCCTTGACCAGGCTGACCATGAGGAAGCCCACGAAGATCAGCACGGGAGCGGTGGCCACGTACGGGACGAGCGTGGCGAGCGGGGTCAGGAGAATGGCCACGAGGAACAGCAGCCCCGTGACGACCGAGGTGAACCCGGTCCGGCCACCCTCGGCGACGCCCGCCGCGCTCTCGATGTAGCTCGTATTGGAGCTGATGCCCGCCGCGCCTCCGACTGCGGCGGCTACTGAGTCGACAAGCAGGATGCGACCGGTGTTCTCGGGCTGACCATCCTCGTCTACCAGGCCGGCCTGCTCGCTGATCGCCGTAGCCGTGCCCATGGTGTCGAAGAAGTCCGTCAGCATGAAGCTGAAGATCGTCAGCAGCGCGGCCAGCAAGCCCAGCGTTGTGAAGACGTTGGTCAGGTCGAACGCGCCGATCGTGCTGAAGTCTGGCGTCGCCGTGAAGCTGGCTGGCATCGGCTGGACACCCGTCACGAGTGCCACGATGGTGGTCACCAGGATGCTGATGAGGAGGGCCGCCGGAACACGACGAGCCCACAGCAACATCGTCAGAACGAGTCCGAACCAGAAGACAAAGTGTGCGGTGGTCGTCGGGAAGACGAACTGCACCGGCACTGGGTTCTCCGCCGAGGTCCCAAGGGTCTTGATGATGATCCCGGCGTCGATGAAGCCGATGAACAGGATGAACAGACCGATCCCCACGCCGATCGCCCGCTTGAGCGAGAGCGGCACGGCGCGCATCACGGCCTCGCGAAGACCGACGATCACGAGGATCGTGACGAGGATGCCCTCGAGCACGATGACGCCCATTGCGCCCTCTGGGGTCAGCCCGTTCGTCAGCACCAGGCCAAAGGCGACCGCGCCGTTGATCCCGAGACCGGCCGCCAGCGCGATTGGGACGTTTGCGGCCACGCCCATCGCGATCGTCATGACGCCCGCGACCAGGGCCGTCGCGGCCGCTGCCGCCGGCACGGAGATTCCCGCATTCGACAGGATCAGCGGGTTCACGAAGAGGATATAGGCCATGACCATGAACGTGGTGAGGCCGGCCTTGGCCTCCGTGACGAGGTCTGTGCCCCGTTCGACGAACTTGAAGTAATCAGCGATCGCGCCTCCCCCACCGGAGGCAGGCGTTGCTGGCGTTGCGCTCGACGTCACCGGGTCGGTTCCTCCTTGCCCTCGACCGCGCGCCGCGTCCCTGGGCGGACTCGGACCGCGCCATGAAACCAAGGCGATCGTCCCCTCGACGCTCGCCGCTCCCTCCGACCGGTCCCTCGGTGGACCGGCCTCCCGATCCGCTACTCGTCCTCGTGGGCTTCGAGGCCGAGCAGCTCCATCTGGACGTAGTCACCGGTGTCGAATTCGAGCTGGCGGGGCGCAAATGGCGAGTTGTCCTCGCCGGTAGGACCGATCGGCGCGAACTCGACGACCACTCGTTCGTCGCCCTGGACGAGGGTATAGACAAGGAGCTGGTCGGGGCGTGTCTCGAATTCGAGATGCTCGAAGGAATCGATGTTGAGGGTGATGGCCAGCGGGGTGAAGTAGGTCGAGATGTCGTCCGCGTCGACGACGATCCGCTCCACCCAGCCGGTGCCATGCGCGACGACGTCCCGTCCCCGCAGGTAGCGATACCCGACGGTCTGCTTGAGCAGCGGCCGCAGGAGGTGAAGCATGTCCGCGCGGCTCGACACGACGCCCTGGTTCACGAAGAACTTGGCCGCCGGCTGGCTCGTCACGCAGGCGTCTCCTCAGGGCACGGAGGGTGGACGGTCGGACGGATGGTACCGCACGCCCAGTGATCGCAACCGCTGAATCCGCGCCCCACCGCGACGGGTGGGGCCGGGCGCGCGGGGCCGGGCGCGTTCCCGGGCGCCCGTCCAGATATTCGCCCCGTGAGTCGCCGACATGACCCTCGAGCCGTGCTGCGGCCAGGTGGCGTGCGGGAGGTCACGCCGAGCTTGGATCTGGCTCGGCCGCCCCGACCGGACACGCGAAGCGACGCGAATCGGCACCCATGTCGACCAGTCACGCGATGAATA
>JBKKCW010000052.1:0-8826 GCA_046712485.1 Candidatus Limnocylindrales bacterium | reverse complement strand
TCCTGCATAGCCGAGCGTGATCCGGCGCGAGAACCGCCGGCTGATGTCGAATCCGACTCCCGTCGACGCTCGAATATCGAATGCATGCACAGGTGAGTGACGGGCTGCGGACGGGCTGCCGCTATCGACCCGAACTCAATCGAGCCGGCGGCGACCGAGGAGCTTCGCGGAGCGTCGGACGCCCACCCGGTGCAGCAGATACCGGGCGACCACCCGCAACGTCGATAGCCCATAGATCACGCTGCGCTTGAACCCGACCGACGACGCCTCCTCGAAGTAGCGCGTCGGCACCGCGATTTCCCCGATCCGCCGGGCCATGCCCGCCGCCACGACCTGGGCGATGAGCTCCTGGTCGAAGACGAAGTCATTGCTGTTGAGCTGGTAGGGCACGGTTTCGAGCAGGCGGCGGCTGTAGGCGCGCAAGCCCGTGTGGTATTCGGACAGCCGAAGCCCGAACGCGAAGTTCTCCATCTCGGTCAGGAAGCGGTTGCTCACGTATTTCCAGCGCGGCATGCCGCCAGCAAGCGGATCCCCCAGGAAGCGGCTGCCGAGCATCAGGTCCCGCGAGCCATCGACGATCGGAGCGATGAGGGCCGGTATCCGGGTCGCGTCGTACTGGTAGTCGGGATGGAGCATCACGACGATGTCGGCCCCGGCAAGGAGAGCCGCGTCATAACACGTCTTCTGATTGCCGCCGTAGCCCAGGTTCTGACTGTGGATGATCACGTCGAGGCCGAGCTGCCTGGCGATCTCGACCGTCTCGTCCCGGGATACGTCGTCGACCAGGATGATCCTGTGAACCAGGTCGTGCGGGATGTCCGCGTACGTGCGCTCGAGCGTCTTCGCCGCGTTATACGCGGGCATCACAATCACCACACGCCGGTCTGCGGCCCGAACATCAGCGGCATTCATCCCGGCAGGGCTGGCTGGGGAATCCACGCTGCGAAGCGTAGCGCAGGGCACGACCGGCGCGACAGACTCTGTGGTACGGCCAGGCACCGCGCTGTGGGACGATATCGTCCTCACTGATTTCGAGGGGGTCCACCAATGTTCGAGCGTCTTTTTGGCAACGGCCCCCAGGACGCGTCCGTAGCCGCCCGGATCCCACCGGGCCAGTACAAGACGGACAAGTTCCCGGTCCTCCACTACGGCTCCGTTCCGCGGACGGACCTCACGACGTGGGATTTTCGCGTCCGGGGCGAGGTGGATGCGCCGTTCACCTTGACCTGGGAGCAATTCAGGGCACTCCCGCGCAAGACGGTCAGCACCGACATCCATTGCGTGACCCGCTGGACCAAGCTTGATACCACCTGGGAAGGCGTGGCGATCCAGACGATTCTCGAGATGGCGCAGGTCCGCCCGAGCGCAACGCACGTGATCTCGCACGCCGAACAGGGCTACACGGCCAACCTGCCGATCGAGGTCCTCAACGACGACGACGTCCTCCTCGCCGACACGTTTGGCGGCGAGCCGCTCGAGCTCGAACACGGCTATCAGCTCCGTCTGCTGGTGCCAAAGCGCTACTTCTGGAAAAGCAGCAAGTGGATCCGCGGTCTCGAGTTCCTCGACCACGATCAGCTCGGCTTCTGGGAGCGGTACGGCTACAACAACGACGCCGACCCTTGGAAGGAAGAACGCTTCAGCGAATAACGCTCGCGGGCGCGTGAGGAGCCGGCGGGGCGCGGGAGAGGGCACGGTCAGCCACGAGCCTCGTTGCGCCGCCGGCCGGCCCTACCTGTGATTCCCGGACACGTTGTTGACGCCGGCGTCTCGTCTGGTCATGTGCCGCATAACCGCACGTACAGACCACTACGCGGCGCCAGGCTCCCCATCGAGCGCGAGCGCTCCACAATGCACGCTCAGCCCAGTTCGATTCGCCGACCAGCGACGCCCGAATCGGCCGTGTATGCCGCGTACCGGTCCGCAGGTGTCGATATGCGCCTGTCGGCGGGCAGGCGGGGCAGATGACAGCAACGTGTGTGGGCAGTACGCCTAGCTGCGGCGCGGACCGTCCATCGTTCTCGCCTCGGGAGCGAACAGGCGGAGGCGGCGTGACAGCAGCAGCACCTCACGGTCGAGCAGGCCGATCAGTTCCTCGAGGCGCGCCACCGTGGTCTCCGCCTCCAGGAGCCGCTGTCGGCGTGGCAGCTCGACCTGGACGATGCCGGAGAGCAGGTGGGACAGGACGGTCGGATCGTCGGGGATTGCCAGGCTCGTCGTGACAGGCTCGTCCGACGATGCGGGCCTGTCCCCCACCCCGGGCGACGACTCCGCAGCGGACGAAGGCTCCTCGTCGTCGGAGACCACGACGCTGTCGAGCTCGACCCGGATGTCCAGCGCGTCGCCGGTTTCGCCATCGCGGATCCGCATCAGCTCCAGGTAGCGGACGAACCGGCGGATAGCCGAGGCGGCAAGGCGTTCGGCCCGAGCCTCGTCACCGACCTCGTCGTCGAGCGGCGTGACATCCGCCACGAGGTACGGGGCGCGCGAGAGATCGACCGAGTCGATCGCAAAGCGGCCGGTCGCGGCGGCGAGGAGCTGGTAGCGACCATCGGGGAACCGGTCCGCCTCACGGATCTCGACGAGGGCCCCGACCCCGGCCAATGCGAGCGTCCTGCGCGACGCCCCGACCTCCCGCCCGTCGCGGATCAGGACGATCCCGAACGGGGCACCGGTCTCCAGGCAGTGACGCGTCAGGGCCCGGTAGCGCTCCTCGAAGATGTGGAGTGGAACGACGATGCCGGGGCACAACACCGTGTGCAGTGGAAAGAGTGGTATCTCCATCGTCTCGTCTTCGCGATGCTGGGATGACCGAAGCGGCACCCGGATGCCACGGCGACGAGTCTAACCTGCCCTCGGTTCCAGGCGGGCTCCGTGAAGCGGAGCGGTCCTGCGGCGGAGGCTCCGTGCGGCGGAGGGTCCTGCGGCGACGCACAACGGGACCGCCTGCCCCACGTCTGGTCACGCGTCTCGCGAGCGGCTCGTTGGATTGGCTACCCGGCTGCTGCCGGGTCGGCGGTCAGTGGGCGCAGCCCCTCGGCGCACCCGTGTCATCGGCCGTCCGGAAGCTCGAGCCGCAGCCGCAGGCGGCAACCGCGTTGGGGTTGTTGACCGTGAACCCAGCGCCCATCAGGGTGTCGACGTAGTCGATCTGTGAGCCCTTGAGCAGGTCCACGCTCTGGCCGTCGACATACACCTTGATGCCGCTCGCCTCGAGCACGCGGTCCTCTGGGGTTGGGGCATCCTCGAGCATCATCCCGTAGCGGAACCCGGAACAGCCACCCGAATAGACGTAGACGCGCAGGCCGATCTGCGGGTTCGTCTCCTCTTTCGTCAGCTCCTGAAGCTTGACGACCGCGGCGTCGGTGAGGGAGACGACCGTCGGCTGCTGGTCGATCATCAGGCCTGAACCTCCGGGAACGATGCTTACGTGGTCTGAACCGGTCCGCCGGTGGACCCCATCGTACGCAAGGGAATGGGTTTCGACAAGCACCCGTGCCGAAACCCACGACGGGCTGCGATGTGGTCGTGAGGACGTCTGCGGAAGAACGCGTGGTTTTCAGGCCATGGGCGCGTCATGGCAACCCGTGGCCCCGAGCCAGGCTGACGGCCGGGCCAAGGTCGGGTGGGCCATCCGGTTCGTGAAGCGCCTGGCGAAGCGCTGTGGCGACTTGTTCCGCCGTGAACGGCTTCTGGACGACGGACAGCAGAGCCTCGCTTCCGCCGTCCGAGTCGTGGCCTTCTGCGTATCCGGACATATACACGACAGGAGTGCCCGGGCGATCGACGAGGAACCGCTCCGCGAGCTCCGGTCCACGCATGCGGGGCATTACCACGTCCGTCAGCAGAACGTGAATCTGGCCGGCGTGGCGGCGGGCCTTGGCCAACGCTTCCGGACCGTCCGAAGCAGCAATCACCACGTACCCGCGCGCCTCGAGCATCCGGGCGGTGACGCTCCTCACAGCGGGGTCATCGTCCACGAGCAGCACGGTCTCGGTCGAGGGAGCCGAGGCGAGGGGTGATGCGGACGGCGGCGCCTCCGATGCCGGTTGCTCAGCGTCGGTCGTGGGCAGAAAGACGGTGAACGTGGAGCCCTTGCCGAGCTGGCTGTCCACGGTGATCAGTCCACCGCTCTGCTTCACGAAGCCGTACGCGGTCGACAGGCCGAGTCCCGTCCCTTTGCCGACCTCCTTGGTCGTGAAGAAGGGTTCGAACACGTGGGCGCGGGTTTCGGCCGACATGCCGGTCCCCGAATCGTCGACGACGAGCGTCGCGTAGCGACCAGGCGCCAGCCCAAAGGGATGCCCGCCGGCTGCGACGACGACCTCGCCTACGGCGATGCCGATGGTGCCGCCCACGGGCATGGCATCCCGGGCGTTGACGACCAAGTTCATCAAGACCTGTTCGATCTGGCCCGAATCTGCGAGCACGCGGGCGGTTCCGGGTCGCAGGTCCGTCGAAAGATCGACATCCTCGCCGATGATTCGTCGAAGCAGCCTCTCGATGTCCGTGACGAGCTCGTGCAGGTCGACCGCGCCTGGCGCGAGAACCTGCCGCCCGCTGAACGCCAGCAGTTGCCTCGTCATCGTGGCAGCCCGGTCGCCAGCATCCCGGATCTGGTCGACGGACTCGCGAATGGGGTCCCCCTCCCCGAGTTCCTCCGCCATCAAGTTGGCGTGGCCCAGGATGACCGTGAGGAGATTGTTGAAGTCGTGTGCGATACCGCCGGCGAGCTGGCCGACAGCCTCCAGCCGCTGAGCCCGGCGGAGCTGCTCTTCAAGGCGGCGCCGATTGGACAGGTCCACGATGTACGTCAGGCACGTCCCCTCGCTGGCTTCGAGGAGGGCGACTCCGACGAGCACGGGAACGCGCGTTCCGTCCTTTCGAAGGTACTCACTCTCGCGCGGCGCGGACACGCCGATCTCCAGCAGACCGTCCACGGCGCGCTTGTTGTCCTCCTGAAGCTCCGGAGGCGTCAGATCATTCCAATCGCAAGCGAGCGCGAGGAGCTCGTCTCTCGTGTAGCCGAGCAGGTTGAGGTAGGCGTCGTTGGCCTCGAGGGTTCGACCAGCCAAGTCCGCGATCGTGATCCCGATGATGTTGGAATCGAACAGCCGACGGAAGCGCTCCTCGCTCCGGCGCAACGCTCGTTCCGCCTCGTAGCGTGACTCCATCGCGGCCAGGACGAGCGCGGCCGCCTTCCGATCGCTGATGTCGCGAATGGCTGCCGTGACGAGAATGCCCTCAGCGCTACCAAGCGGGCTGAGCATCAGCTCGATCGGGAACTCCGTACCGTCCTTGCGGCGAGCAATCAGCTCCATGCCGCTGCCGATCTGCTGAGCGAGGGCCGCCTGAGAGGACCTCAGGGCGTCGGCCACCAGGCGCTCGGCGTAACCGATCGGAATGAGCTTGCTGACTGCCTTTCCGACAAGCTCATCCCGGCCGTAACCGAACTGCCGTTCGGCCTGGACGTTGAGGAGGACGATCTCGCCGGCATGGTTGACAACGACCATCGCGTCGGGCGCTGCCTCCAGCAGCCCTCGATACCGGGCGTCCATCTCGACCAGGACCCGCTCGCCGGCCTGGCGCGCCGTGATGTCGCGGATCACGGCCGTTACAAGAACGCCGTCCGCGCTGTCCAGCGGACTGAGCAACATCTCGAGCGGGAACGTGGTCCCGTCCTTGCGTAGCCCGACCAGTTCGAGCCCGGTTCCCATGTTCTGCGCCCGCGCCTGGGCTGCGCTGCGCAGGCCATCGGCAACGAGCCGTTCGGCGTATCCGCTGGGAATGAGCTTCTTGACCGGTTGGCCGAGGACCTCGCCGCGGCGGTAGCCGAACTGCTTCGCCGCCTGAGCGTTCAAGAGGAGGATGTCCCCGGCTGGGTTCACGACGATTGTCGGATCCGGCGACGCATCCAGCAGCCCGCGGTAGCGGGCGTTCGAGGCCTTCGTCTCCGCGACGGTCAGCTGCGGTCGGGGCCTGGGAGCGCCGGTCGGCTTGGGGGCTCGGGATCCGGTCGAGGCCGGCGTGCCGACAAGAGGCGGAGCGGGTGAACGGGGTGACGCGAGGAGCGTCATGATGCGCCAGTTTCGGTGCCGGTCGATCGCTGCGCCGATGCACGACACATTGAAACGAAAGGCTGGACTTCTTCACACCGTATCCCCGAACCCCACCTCTGGCAAGCAGCCGGAAGTCCCACCGCCCGTGCAGAAGACGAGATACCTCCCGCGCGGGCGCAGGTGCAGCCGCCTCAGTCCGCTCCCATGACCAGGCCCTCGATGTCGTGCTTCTGGGTGACCGGGACGAGCTCGTCGACCACGCGACAGACCAGGTGCCGGCGGACCGATTCGGGGATCGACTCGTAGTAGTCCTGGGTCACCATCATGTCGTGCAGCGCGGCGTGGCCTGCGCCCGGGGCGTCCACGCCCAGGACGAGCACGGGTCGGGCGATCGGCGACGGGTGCGTCGTTCCGCGATGGATCGTGAGAGCCGAACGGCACGACACGTCGCCCATGCGTGGGTATTTCCGGACGCCACGCTCCGCGAACCGATCCCAGATTTCCTTTGGTGGAAACATCTCATGTTTCCATGCACGCCCGTCGTCCCACTGGGTTCCCGGAGCGATCTCGAAGGGACCCATCTCCTCCGTCACATCCACGCCGCTGAGATTGAACGCCAGCGACGTGATCCGACGATCGCGCCACGTGTCCTGCGGCGAAGGGAAATCGCGATGCCACGGCTGGGTCCGGGCGCCTTCGAACGGGGTGTCGAACCCGAGCTCCACGATCTCGTAATCGGGGCCAAGCACGGCCTGCGACATCGCGACGATCCAGGGGTGGGTGATCAGGTCGACGAAGCCGGTGATTGCCTGCGGATGCACCTCGACGTACCAGCGACGAGGGCCACGGCTCACCGCACCGCCCGGTCGCTGGATCGCCTCCCAGAACGCGACGAGCATGTCCTGGCGCATCTGCTCAGCCCACTCGCGGGTAAACGCCTCCTTGCGAGCGACGATGCCGTCCTCGTTCAGGGTCTGAACGTCCGCCTCGACGTCCGTAGAAGCTGTCTTCGGGTGGTCAGAGATTGCCATCTTGGTCTCCTGTCGGGGGTTGCGGAGCCGGCGCCGGAGGAGACAGCCCCGGCTCCGCGTGGATCAACGGCGCACGCCAGACAGCGTGACGTAGTCGAATTCGGCTTCGAAGCCGGATCCGCCCATGGCCACGAGCCCGATGCGCACGTCGCTGCCGAGGTCATGCGTCCACGTGCCGCCGCGCGTCCAGGTGACGCCATCAAGGCTCGTGTACGACGTGTACTGCTCGGGTCCGCCGTACGTCCCCTCGGCGAGGTGGGCGCCACCGGTTCGTTTCACGATCCGCAGCCAGGTCCATTCACCCGGTGCCCCGACCACCGTGTTGCCGTACCTTGGATAGCCCGCCGGCACAGGGGCGAGCTCCTTGGCGAACTCGGTCTGGCGCGTGTTCCAGATGGAGACGTGGGCGAGCTTGACGAAATTGTCGTCGTCGCCGTACGCCACGATTCCTGCCTGGACGTAGTTGAAGCAACAGCCTTCTGCGGGGACCGACAGGCGGACCCTCGTCTCGACGAGCCAGGCGTCGCCGAATGCCTCGCGCGTGAGTACGGATGCGTTGTTCGATCCCTCGAACAGGTCTGCGGCCTGGGTATCCATCCTGAGCACGCCCCCGCCGACTTCGACGGCGTCCGCCGAAGGCGCTCGTACCCACGTCCATGCGGGATCGATGGTGTCGCCGTCGAACGGCTCGGTCCAGATGATCTCGCTGGGACGGTCCGGTCTGACGGACTTCGTTTTGTGCGACGTCGTGTCGCCGGGCTGCGCGGCGGGGGCGGCGACCGGTGTGTCAGATGCGCCTGCGCCGCCCCGAACCGTCGGCCAGCCGTCGATCCAGTCGATCCTGTCGAGGAGGGCAGGACGCTTGGTGAAGCCAACAGCGCCCTCGAAGTAGGGCTCGTTCACGTCCACCGCGTGGTAGATCGTCCACCACTGCCCGGAGAGGTCCTGGAACACGGTGTTGTGGCCGAGGCCGACCCAGCGGTTCCCGTTCATCGTGAGGACAGGGGTCCCGCCGGCGCGTCCATCCGTCGCGTCGGCTTCGCTCGGGCCTTCGTTGTCGTTGAGATCGATGCCGTCACGGTCTACGAATGGACCGGTGGGGCTCGCGGATCGGCCGACGAACACGCTGTAGCCGGTCAGCGGCCCGCGGCAGCAGTCCGTGGCTGATGCGAACAAGTAGTACCAGCCGTCGCGGAACTCGACCTCCGCGCCTTCGAACTTGTTGGCGATCGCGACATTCGTCTGGGTGGCCGGGTCCGTCGTCAAGCCGGTCTCGGCGAGGACGCGAACCGAGATGCCCCCGAAGTACGAGCCGTAATAGAGGTAATCGGGACCGTCGGTGCGGAGGACCTCGGGATCGAAGACCCAGCGCCGTGAGTCCGGACCGCAGCAGTCAGCGCCGTGTGGCTCGACGGCGGGCGCCGACGCGTGGGTCCAGGGGCCCAGCGGGGTCGGCGCCGTGGCGACCCCGATCGCGCTCCCGCCGCCCGGCAGGGTCGTGTCGGTCACCGTGTAGTACAGGTGGTACGAACCGGTCTCCGGGTAGTACGCGATCTCGGGCGCCCACAGCCCCGCGGATGCGACCGCGTACGCCGGGCGTGTGGCGAACGCGTCGCCCTCGTAGGTCCAGTTGACGAGGTCGACCGACGACAGCATCGGGATGAGGCGGAAATTGAACCCGCCGCCGGCCACGCGATCCTCGTCGTTGAGGGGGTCGGTCGTGCAATACATGTACC
>JBKKCW010000051.1:0-5841 GCA_046712485.1 Candidatus Limnocylindrales bacterium | reverse complement strand
GCGTCCTCGGCCGTCGCCAGCGCCGACTCCACGTCGGCGAGCTCGCTCGTCACCCGGCGCATCTCCACGTAGTTGCGGGACACGTTCGGGTCCCCCATCGCCAGCTCGAGATGGTTCTTCCGCAGGTGCAGCCGGGTCAGCTCCCCTTCGACGGCAGCCTTCTGCCGCCGGTACGCATCCTTGGACAACCTCTCCTTCCTTGCCCACGACCTTGGCGGCGGGGTGACGGCCTTGGGACGTGCCACCGCCGCCGCGGCGTCGGCGCGACCAAAGCGACCGTTAGGCGCAGCGCCGTAGGGAGCGACGGTCGCGACCGCGCCGCGGCGACTCCCGCCACGCAACCTCGCGGCCTCGACCTCCAGCGCTCCCGCGACGGACCATCCGCTTGCGACCGCGGCACGCCACGCTCGATACCCGCCATCGAACGACACCGCCGCCCCGTCGTCGACCACCCACAACTTCTCGCAGACCGTCTCGAGCAACCGTCGATCGTGCGACACGACCAGGAGCGTCGCCGGCGAGGTCGCCATGAACGCCTCGATCGCCTCGCGGGCGGGGATGTCGAGGTGGTTCGTCGGCTCGTCGAGCAGCAGCAGGTTGGCCGGCATGATCCCGAGCAGGGCGAGCTCGAGCCGGGATCGCTCGCCGCCCGACAGGGAGCGGACCTCCTTGAACGCGTCGTCGCCGCGGAACAGGAACCGGGCGAGGTAGCCGCGTGCTTCACCGGCAGTCACCGGGATCGCCTCGAGGAGGGCGTCGAGCACAGTCGCCCCCGCGATCGCGGCACCGCGCAACTGCGCGAGATAGCCGATCTGGACGTTGTGCCCGAAGGTCACGTCCCCGTCGAGCGGCGGCAACTCCCCCGCGATCGTCCTGAGCAGCGTGGTCTTGCCGGCGCCGTTCGGTCCGACGATGCCGATCCGCTCCCCGCGTTGCGCGGCGAGGAACGGAGCCCGCGCGACGACGTGTGCTTCTGCGGCGGGGTTGCCTTCAGCATCGACGGCGCCACGACCGGGCAGGTAGCCGACGGTCAGATCCTCGGCCCGGATCACGATCTCGCCCGAGCGGGATGGTCCGGAGCCTGCCAGCGCGGCGGTCGGAATGGCCAGGCGGCGGCCGGCCTTTGGCGCCTCGCGACGATCGCTCTCGAGCCGCTCGAGCCGGGCCTCGTGCTCTTGCATCTTGCTGAACTTGCGGTGGCTCCGGTAGCGCTGGACGAGCTCCCTTTCTCGGGCGATTGCCTCGGCCTGCGTGTCGACCTCCTTGACCGCCCGGGCGTCGCGCTCCACTCGCTGGCGGTGGTAGGCGGTGTAGTCGCCCCGGAACGCCGTCAGCCGCCTGTCCCGCAGCTCCCAGATCCGGCTGACCGTGGCGTCGAGGAATGCCCGATCGTGGGATGCGACGAGCAGCGAGCCGGTCCGCCGCCGAAGGTGCTCCTCGAGCCACTCGAGGGCATCCAGGTCGAGGTGGTTGGTCGGTTCGTCGAGGAGGAGCAGGTCGGGGTCAGCGATGACCAGCCGGGCGAGCGAGGCACGGGTCTGTTCGCCGCCCGACAGCGCGGACGGTGGTTTGGCCCATTCGTCGCGCGAGAACCCGAGCCCGCTCAGCGCCGTGTCGACACGCAGGTCGAGCGTGTACCCGCCGAGAAGGTCGAACTCGTGCTGGAGGTCCGCGTACTCACGATCGGCAGCCCGGCCGTCTCGCTCGAGGTCGGCCAGACGCTCCGCCATCCGATCGAGGTGCGCGGCCCCGGTGCGTACTGCCCCGCGAAGATCCGCTGAGGCCATGAACGCCGCATCGAAATGCGCTTCCTGTGCCAGGAGGCCCAACGTGAGGCCGCGCTTCCGATGGACCTCGCCCCGGTCAGGTTCGTCGCGACCGGACGCGAGGCGCAGCAGGGTCGTCTTGCCCGCACCGTTCGGACCGACGAGACCGATCCGGTCGCCGAGCGCGATCGAAGCATCGATCGCATCGAGGATCACCAGGGTGCCGACCTCGCGGCGAACCCCGGACAGGCTGAGGATGCTCATGGGGTTGTGTCCGACCCGGCCGACGATCGAGCGGCGGCCCTTCGGGTCGCGGCTGCTCGTTTGGTCCGTTCCGTTCTGGCCCGTCGCTCCGCCCGCTCCCGCTCGGCCGGGGCCAGCCCGAGCGCCCCGGCTCCACCGAGCTCGGTCCACCGCCCACCGGCTCGGCGACGACCACCGGTCATGCCGCGCAGGATCGTCGCCGCGCCAGCTCGGTCGATGGCGGGCAGACGCTGGCACCACGAGCAGAAATGCGTGGAGCGGGCCCCGATCACCACCCGCTTCAGCGCTCGACCGCAGCGGGGGCACGGCTCGCCGGTGCGCTGGTAGACCTGGAGGCGCTCCTGCATCGAACCGTCGCCATCTGGCGCTGTGTAGTCGTCGATCGAGCTTCCCCGACGCTCGATCGCCTCGGTCAGGATCGCGCGCACCGCGCCGAACAGACGCCGCTCATCCCGGGGACGGAGCGTCCCGGCCGTCCGGAGGGGATGGAGTCGCGCCGTCCACAGCGCCTCGTCCGCATAGATGTTGCCGACACCGGCGAGGAACGACTGGTCGAGGAGGAGCGGCTTGAGGCGACCCTTCCGGCGACGAAGCCGACGCCGGAAGTCCAGGACGGTGAATGCCGGGTCGAGCGGCTCGGGACCGATGGCCGCGAAGACGGCCGCGCCACCCACTTCGACGGTCAGCTCGCCGCTGATCGGATCGCGACCGTAGAGCCCGACCTTGCCGAACTTGCGGATGTCGCGAAAGCGCAGCTCTCGCCCGTCGGCGAGCTCGAGGGCGAGCCGGACGTACGGATCCTCGGGTGCCTCGGCCGGAACGACGAAGAGCTGCCCGGTCATCTTGAGGTGGATGGTCAGCGCGGCATCGCCCGACAGCTCGATGACCACCTGCTTCGCGCGGCGACCGACCGCCCCGACCAGCCTGCCCGCGACCGCGCCGGCGAACCCCTCCGGATCGTGCGACTTGAGCGTCCGCGCCCACGAACAGCGGGCGCCGACGACCGTGGCACCCACGATCCGCGGACGCAGATCGCGCACGACCGTCTCAACCTCGGGAAGTTCGGGCATCGTCGAGCCTAGCCGGCGAGCGGGGCGATCGGCGCCTCGATGGGCAGCTCGTCGGCCTCGGCGGCGATCGCGTCGGCGCGCGTCAGTGGGGTCATCGACTCCCAGTCGTCGCCGACCTTGACGTCCACGACCAAGGGCACCGACAGCGGCAGCGCACCCTCCATCAGCTCGCGCACGAGCGCGGCCAACGGCTCCACCTCGTCGCGCGGTACCTCGAACAGCAGCTCGTCGTGGACGGACAGGAGCAGCCGGGCGCGAGACCCCGTCGCCGCCAGGCGCTCGGCGACCCTGATCATCGCGATCTTCTGGATGTCCGCCGCGGTGCCCTGGATGGGCATGTTGATCGCCATCCGCTCGCCCGCGCCGCGGAGTGCCGGGTTGGCGGCGCGAAGCTCGGGGATCTGCCGCTTTCGCCCGAGCAATGTCTCAACGAACCCCTGGGCCTTGGCCTGCTCCTTGATCGCCATCATGTAGTAGCTGATCCCGGAGTACGCGGCGAAGTAGCTGTTGATGAACTCCTGCGCTTCTTTGCGCGGGATGTTCGCGCGCGATGCCAGGCCAAAGTCGCTCATGCCGTAGGCGAGGCCGAAGTTGACCATCTTGGCCATCGACCGCTCGTCTTTCGTAATCTCCTCGGGCGGCTTGTGGAGCACCCGCGCGGCGGTCTCGCGGTGGATGTCTGCCCCCCGACCGAACGCGTCCTTGAGGTGTTCGTCACCCGACACGTGGGCCAGGATCCGCAGCTCGATCTGCGAGTAGTCGGCGGCGAGGAGGACGAGGGACGGGTCGCCCGCCACGAACGCGCGGCGGATCCGCCGCCCGAGCTCGGTCCGGATCGGGATGTTCTGAAGATTCGGGTCGGACGAGGACAGCCGGCCGGTCGAGGCCACGGCCTGGTGGAAGGTCGTATGGAGCCGCCCGTCCGCTGCCATGAGCGAGGGCAGCGCCTCGATGTACGTCGAACGGAGTTTGGTGTAGACGCGCCATTCGAGGAGCTTGTCGATCATCGGGTGCGCCGGCCTGAGCTCCTCGAGGACCGATGCGTCAGTCGAGAAACCGGTCTTCGTTCGCTTGCCCTTGGGCAGGTTCAGCTCGAAGAACAGGATCTGCTCGAGCTGCTTTGGGCTGCCGAGATTGAACTCGTGCCCGACGTCGACGTAGATCTCCCCCTCGAGCCGCGAGATCTCGGCACCGAACTCGCGGTCCAGCACGTCCAGCGCATCGAGATCGAGCGCGACGCCCACCGCTTCCATCCGGGCGAGTACAGGGATCAGCGGCAGCTCGACCTCGGCGAACAAGCGGTCGAGCTTGACCTCTTCGAGCCGCCGTTTCAGGGGCTCGTGCAGGGCGATCGCGGCCAGCGCCTCCAGACCGGCGCGGGCGGTGGCCGGGTTCTCGGCCGTCGGTGGGAGGATCTGGTCGAGGTTCTCGGCCAGGATGTCCGCGATCGTCTGGCTGCGGAGCGCGGCGTTGAGGATGTAGGCAGCGATCTGGGTGTCGAATGCGATCGGCAGCGGCGTCGACTCGAGCTCGTCCGCGAACGCGGCGACGAGCAGCGCCTTCACCTCGTGCCCGACGAGCGGCGTTCCCGTGTGCCGGAGCAGACGTCGGAGCGCCTCTGCCGCGTCGGCGCCGTCCGCGGCAACGACGCGACCGTCCGGTCCAGCGACCGCGAGCACGAGCGGCGTCCCACGTCGAGGGCGAGGATCGTCGGCCAGGAGCGCGACACCGATGGCCGGTTGGCTGGCGATCCAGGACGCGAGCTCATCGATTCGATCCGGACCACGCACCTCGATCCGCCCGGGATCGACGATCGCGGCGGCGAGCGCGGTCGGCAGATCTTCGACGGGCTCGAACGTCCGCGGCGCGTCGCCATTTGTCGCGGCGACGGTCTCGGTCGGTGTTCCGGCGACCGAATCGAAGTCGAGCCGGAGCTGCAGCTCGCCGCCACTCGGCCGTGTCGTGGCACGGCCGGCGCCCCACCCCTCGGGTCGCCCGGCGACACGTGCCGCCGGCACATAGCCGCTCTCGACCACGGAGCGCAGGCTGTCGCTCCGCTGCTGGGCCGATTCGCCGGCCATCGGCGGCAGCCGCTCGATCAGGGTTCGGAACTCGTAATCACGGAAGAGCCGGACGACCGTGTCGCGGTCGTAATCGCTCAGGCGCGCCGATTCGAGATCGAACTCGATCGGCAGGTCGCAAATGATCCGCGACAGCTCGTGACCCATGGCGATCTGTTCGCGGTGCTCGAGCAGCTTGTCGCGGAGCTTTTGTGGCGTGACCTCGTCGATCAGGGCGAACAGCGTGTCGAGGTCGCCGAACTCCCGGATAAGCTTGGCGGCTGTCTTCTCACCGACACCGGGAACGCCCGGGATGTTGTCGGTCGGATCGCCTTTGAGCGCCTTGTAGTCGATCATCTGGTCGGGACGCAACCCGAACCGCTCGTCGATCCGCGCCACGTCGTACATCACCGTGTTCTCGACGCCTGACCGCGTCGTCATCAGCCGTGTTCGCCGCGTCACAAGCTGGAGCATGTCGAGATCGACTGTGACGATCGTCGTCTCGAGGTCCTCGTTCGACTCGAGCTTCTGGGTGATCGTGCCGATCACGTCGTCCGCCTCGAACCCCGCCAACTCGTAGACCGGGATGCGCAGCGCCTTGACGACCTCGCGGACCTTGGGAAACTGGTCGCGCAGGTCGTCCGGCATCTTTACCCGGGTCGCCTTGTAGTCGGCGTACTG
>JBKKCW010000050.1:0-5095 GCA_046712485.1 Candidatus Limnocylindrales bacterium | reverse complement strand
TACTCCTTGGGGTTCCGGTCTGGGTTGCTGATCTGTCGGTTGCGGGGCGGTCCGGCGCTACGACATTGTTGGCGGGGACGGACTGGCTCGTCACGTCGTTGTGGAACCCGGCCAGGCCCCTGACGGTGTCGGTCAGCCCCGGCCCGAGGCTGTGCCCGACGGTGAAGATGAAGTCGCCCTCGGGCCCCGACGCCACCGCGATGGTCGAGACGCCCGCGCTGCGGGCGAGGCTGCGCTTGAAGTTGGCGATGTTGGCGACGCTGGCGAGCCCGGACACGATGACCCGGCTCGTCGTGAGCCCAGAATCGGGCACTGGCTGGCTGTCCGCAAGAGTTTCGGAGGTGCCGGCCGACGCCACTGCCCCGGTCTCGGCTGACTCGTCCGCCTCGGGCAGTTCCGGCTCGCTCTCGAGGTCCCCGCTGAACGAAGCGGCCTCGGCCTCCGCGGCAGCAAAGTCGTACTCGCTCGTCGTGGTCGGCCCGGAGGCGTTGCCGAACAGGTCGACCGACGCCTCGGGCTGTGTCGCGGGGTCGCCTGCGGCGGGTGCGGAGACGGGCTGCGCGGCAACCGACGCAGCCACGTCGGCCAGGCTCGGCGGGTCTGGCATCTGCTCGGCCAGGGTCGCGATGCGGGTCGGGTCTTCCTCACCGTTGAGCCGCTCGAAGAACGTTGCCATCTGGCTCTCGAAGGCGGCCACGACCGTGGCGACTCGCTCGATGCGCGCACCGACGGTCGCGCCGTGCTGCTCCATCTCGCCCTCGAGCCCGCTCTTGCGGGCGGCGATCCGGCCCTCGGTCTCCTCCCGGATCCGGGCGATCTCCGCCTTGGACCATTCGCGGATGGCGGCGACGTCGTCATCGGCCTTGCGTCGAAGGTCGGCGGCTTCGTCCGTGGCGGCCGCGTGGATGGCTTCGACCACGCTCTTTGCCTCGACCTCGAAGCGGGCCATGGTCTCTGCCCGAGCGTTTTCGGCGGCAGCCTGCATCGCCCTGCTCAGGTCGGCCATCAGCTTGCTGGGGCGGCGGGGCTGGGACGCGACGGTGCCGTCATCGGCGTGGGGTTCGTCGCTCGAGTTGGCGATCTCGGGTGCGTTGGCGGCTTCGATCATGGCTGGTTCCTGAGCCTCCTCGGAAACGCGTGCGTCGGTTGTGGCGGGGTCTTCGTGCTCGCCCTGGCCGGGGCCCCACGGGAGCCGGAAACCTGATCGCGTGTCGGTGGCCATGGGTTCGAGACCTCGAGGTACGGGACGGTCGGAGCGGTCGGTCCGATCTCCAGGGACGGCGGCATCGTGTCAGCGACGGTGGGTCCGGTGCACTTGGCTAGTGGTACCAGCGGTGTGGGCCGGTGGTACCGGCGTCCGGTTCCGCGCTCCGGGCGAACTCCGGGCTACCATTGGCCGATGAATTCGCGGCAGATCGAATTTGACGGACGCGCCGGCGCAACCGATACGCTCGGTCGGGCACTGCGTGACCTGCGCATCTCGGTCACGGACAGGTGCAACTTTCGGTGCACCTACTGCATGCCGAGGGAGATCTTCGGACGCGACTTCGAGTTTCTGCCGCACGACCAGGTGCTGACGTTCGAGGAGATCAGCCGGCTGGCGCGCGTCTTCGTCGCGCTCGGCGTCGAGAAGGTGCGCATCACCGGCGGGGAACCCCTGGTGCGCCGGAACCTGCCCGATCTCATCGCGATGCTGGCGGGGATCCGGCGACCCGACGGCGGCGAGCTGGACCTGACCCTGACCACGAACGGCTCCGCGCTTCGCGGCCTGGCCCGGCCGCTCGTTGATGCGGGCCTCCAGCGGGTGACGGTCAGCCTGGATTCGCTCGACGACGCGGTGTTCGGCGCGATGAACGGGATCGACTTCCCCGTTGCGAAGGTGCTCGACGGGATCGACGCGGCGCGGGAGGCGGGTCTGGCCCCGATCAAGATCAACATGGTCGTGCGGCGCGGGGTCAACGAGAGCAGCGTGGTCCCAATGGCGGCCTGGGCCCGCGAGGGGGGCCTGGTGCTCCGCTTCATCGAGTACATGGACGTGGGTCACTCGAACGGCTGGCGTCTCGACGAGGTCGTGCCGGCCAGCGAGCTGATCGGGGCCGTTTCGGCGATGTGGCCGGCCGAGCCCGCCGATCCGAGCTACCGGGGCGAGGTCGCGGAGCGCTGGCGCTATCTCGACGGCGCCGGCGAGTTCGGGATCATCTCGTCCGTTACCCAGCCGTTCTGTCGCGACTGCACGCGCGCTCGGGTCTCGGCCGAGGGAAAGCTCTACACCTGCCTCTTTGCGGTCGACGGGCACGATGCGCGGGCCGTCCTGCGGTCCGCTGCATCCGACGATGACCTGGCGACGTTCGTCGCCGGTATCTGGGCACGGCGCGGCGATCGCTACTCGGAGCTCCGGTCGGCGTCGACGACGAACCTGCCCAAGGTCGAGATGTACGCCATGGGTGGCTGACGGGTCGTTGTCCACAGGACGTCCACATGGCTCGACAACTCGTGGACGGCCCCGACGCCCTGGCGCGAGACTTGGTGGATAACCGCGTTGACCGTCCACATGCCCTGCGGCTACGGTTCTCTCAGCCCGAAGGGGCCGACAGGATCGAAGGACCCGAGATCGCATCAAGGACCATCGTTCCACCGCCGGTCGCTTCGGGCGCTTCGTTACCCTTGACGAGCGGTCGCCTCACCGCGATCGTCCGCGGGGTCGTGCCCGGCGGGATGTGATCGGCATCCCGGTGTCGATACTTCCGTCGGGCCGACGAAGTCCTGGACCGCTCGTGGTTCCGCCCGCGGCCTCGACCGTCTGCGCCCGGATGTGTGCTGGAGGCCCGTGATGCCCGACCCGACCCCGCGCGTCGATCCCACACTGCCGATCCGCCCGGTCGACCAGCCGGCACGCCTTGCAGCACTCGTCGCCGCGGTCCGGGCCCGCACACCGATCGTTCCAGAGATCGGGATCGTCCTCGGCTCCGGGCTCGGTGGGCTGGCCGACGATCTCGCCGATCCCGTGTCGATCTCGTTCGTCGACTTGCCTGGATGGCCGGCCGCAACCGCGCCGGGCCATGTCGGACGGCTCCTCCTCGGCGAGCTGGGCGGGCGACCCGTGGTCATGCTCCAGGGCAGGTTCCACCTCTACGAGGGGAACGACCCGGGGTTGGTCGTGCAGCCGGTGCTCCTGTTCCACGCCTTGGGGGCTCGCATCGTCGTGCTGACGAACGCGGCCGGTGGGCTCGATCCGTCGTTTGGTCCGGGCACGTTGATGGTCATGCGCGATCACATCAATCTGACCGGACGCAGCCCGCTGACGGGACCCAATGCCGATGATCTGGGCGCCCGGTTCCCGGACATGACGGACGCGTGGAGCCCCCGACTGCGCGAACGTCTCCATGCCGCCGGCATCGCCGAGGGCGTGGCGCTCGCCGAGGGCATCTACGTCGGGCTCACCGGGCCGACGTATGAGACCCCGGCCGAGGTCAAGATGCTGGCGGGTCTGGGCGGCCACGCGGTTGGCATGTCCACGGTGCTCGAATGCATCGCGGCGCGCTGGGTGGGCTTGGAAGTCTGCGGCGTCTCGCTGGTGACGAACGCGGGTGCCGGGTACAGCGGCCAGCCGCTCACGCATGAGGAGGTGCTGGAGGCTGGCCTGGAGGCGGGTCCGCGGCTGGCTCGGGTGCTCCGGCGGTTCGTGGCGGATCTGAGCGAAGGCTGACCCGAGGTATTCGAGAAGCTTTTCCGCGAAGGCGCATCGGGCGCCGCATCAAATCGGTGATGCCACCCCCGCGACCGGTAACTCGCGAGCTGGTCCGTACGCGCCGCTAGCTGACCGGCAGCTCCCGACCGACGGCACGTGCCGCCGCAGCCTTCTCCGCCCATGCCTCGAGCACACGGTCCTTGTGCGGCCGAATGGGGCAATGTCCGTCGCGGTTGTTGAACTCGTCGCAGTACCCGAGCGGCACGCACTTGGGTGCGAGGAAGCTGCCCAGGAACGGCGAGACGGCGAAGATCTCGTGCCGGATCAGCTGGAAGAGCCGGCGGATCTCCCACTGGGCCATGGTGCACAGGCGCAGCCCGGACATGTGGATCAGCGCGCGCAGGTTCGTCGTCATCACGAGATTGGTCCGGGTCGCGTTCGGGAACACGAAGCGGGCGTCTTCGCCGGGCACACCGGCCGCCAGCATCTCTCCGTACAATCCCAGCGCGCCGTCGACCTGCTCCTCGTAGCGCATCCGCAATCCCTCGTCGCCCTCCGCGATCGAGTGGGGGAGCATCGTCGCGGCTCCCTTGAACTTGACGTAGCGCTGGCTCTGCTGGTCGAACGCCACGCCCGCCCGGTGGCGCACGAGCTGGTGCGACAACGTTCGTGAGACCCCGCTGATCGCGAACGTGAACACGACGTGCTCGATCGTGGAGCCGTGGCCGGATTCGATGACCGACCCGATCAGCTTCTGCATCTTGAGCGGATCGAAGTCGCCTGCCAAAGCGCGCCGGAAGATCTCGTCGGGATCCTGCTCGGAATAGCAGGTCCGGCAGGCGGTGTAGATGAGAGGCACGTAGTACCGCTCGACGATGTCGCGGTTCGGGAACAGCAGAGCGGCGCGCATCCCGAGGTCGCGTCGCCCAGGGTTCTTGGGAATCCCCGACTTCTCACGCACGGCAGGGTGTGGCGGGGAGGGCTGGGCGGTCATCGGAGCGCCAGTCTACGTCGGCGCGGGCCGGACCGCCTCGGGTTCGCCAGGATCCTCGAGGGCGTAGGCCACGATCTCGTCGAGGCTCATCGCGGCACCCTCGGCCGCTCGCGCCGTCAGCTCCTCCTCCGTCAACAACTTTCGTGGGCTCGGCGTGTCGAACATCTCGTACGTTTCCTCGACGTAGTCCGCAAGCCCCGTTCCCGTGAGCTGCTGCAGGTGCCGGGCTGCGCCCCACAGCCGGCCAGATCGGACCAGGTCGCCGCTCGCGGCAGCCACCGATGCGAGGTTGTCCAGCTCGAGCGTGATCCCTGCCACGTCGCCGCTTTCGGAGAACATCCCGAGGGCCTGCTTGGCGGTTCGACCCGCCTCCTCGAAGCGACGCTCGCCGATGTCGACGAGCGCGCCCATGT